>NZ_JBYSWK010000045.1:0-33201 GCF_058781025.1 Heyndrickxia sp. FW510-T9
TGAAGTGAGGTTTTTTTAATACCACGCTTGAAGCTCTTTAGAACCCCCGGCATAGCCAGGGGTTTTCGAAACCATAAATAAAAAAACCCGCTCCCAGTAGGCGGATTTTAAATTAATAGCTCATTTGCAGCTTTTTTATATATACTTAAGGAAAACTTCGAATTAACATCCGCATTAAATTGACAATAATAAAATGGATAGAAGATATCATATTCCTCTAATACTGCAACATTATGATTAAAGATATCTTCATAATATTTATCTAACGGATGATAAAGTTTATACTCTAAAATAGAAATGATTGTTTGTAAGCTTGTTATGACTTGATATGATTCTTTTAACGTACTAAAATATTCAAAGTGTCGCTTTGAAATGTGTAATACGTTAATTTTTTTAAAATTTGCTATTTCAACATCATCATAATAGTTCGGAAAAATAAATGAATACATAAAGTCAGTTAGTTCTTGTATTTTCTCTTCTTGTTCTTTTGTAGATGCAAAAACTACTTTCAATTGTAACCCACCCTTATTGAAATTTCCCCTAATAATGGCTTTTTTCTTTAAAGCATTGTTTTCTTTATCGAAAATCTTAGGTGAGCATAATAATGTATAGTTCTTTAGAAAAGATGCCCTGAAACTAGATAATGTTTAGATTTTCAATAATGACCTAAAAAACAACAATTTTTTCTAATATAGCCATGTAATTATGTTAAGGATAACATAGAAAAAAGCGGCTAAATCGTGGTAATTATGACCATGTGAAAGGACTTTCAAATGAAATTGGATAAAAGTGATAATTGGTTCGAGATGAAAATACCAGAAAAATGGGATAAGATTAAGGTTGATGAACTCTTTAGAGAGATTTGGAAAGCTCCCAAAAAAATGATCCATCAATTCCGGATGGAAAAAAGTGTTATAGTAAATGGAGAAAAAGCTATATGGGAACGTCCGCTTCAAACTGGTGATGTTTTACAAATTTCTTTGCTTCAGGAAGATGATTTTGGGGTAATCCCTGATGCTATTGAAATAGATGTTTTGTATGAGGATGAGCATCTTCTTGTTGTCAATAAGCCCGCTGGAATAGAAACCCATCCTAATGAGGCGGGTCAATTACATACATTAGCTAATGCAGTAGCATATCATTTTAAACAACAAGGAGTTCAGCGTCGTGTTCGTCATGTACACCGGCTTGATAAGGATACAACCGGGGCTGTTTTATTTGCTAAGCATGCTTTTTCCCATGCATTACTTGACCGCATGTTAAATGAAAGAGCAATAAAGCGTACTTACCTTGCCATTGTACAAGGTATGATCAAAAATCGCACTGGTGTCATTGATCAGCCCATTGGTCGTGATCGGCATCATCCAACAAGAAGACGTGTCTCTAGAAATGGTCAGAAAGCAGTTACCCATTATAAATTAGTAAAAACTTTTTCATCCAAAAAACTATCGTTGATTGAATGCAATTTAGATACTGGAAGAACTCATCAAATTAGAGTCCATCTAAGTTCAATAGGACATCCACTTGCTGGAGATGTTTTATATGGAGGTAAACCGATATTTAAAAGGCAGGCACTCCATGCTCGAAAACTAGTATTCACTCATCCCTTTACAGAGAAAAAAATCGAATGCATTGCACCATTTATAGATGATCCTCCAATATTCTCAGGGATATGAAAAGAAATCGGAAAATTATCCGATTTCTTTTCACAAACTATCCTATTATTTTATACCCATCGAAACATACTTCATTTCCATAAATTCCATGATTCCTTCGCGACCGCCCTCTTTTCCTTGACCGGATTGTTTTATACCTCCAAATGGGGCTTCTGCTACTGCAGGGAATACATCGTTAATCCCGACAATTCCGTATTCTAGTTGTTCCATTACTCTTATTGCACGGTTTAAGTTTTCGGTAAATAAATAAGCAGCAAGACCATACTTGTCATGATTTGCTAATTCAATTACCTCTTCCTCTGTTTCAAATGGTTGTATAGGTAATAACGGTCCGAATGTTTCTTCATTCATCACTTTCATTTGACTGGAGACATTGGTTAAAACGGTAGGTTCGAAAAAGTATCCATCAAGCTTTTCCTTGTACACCCTTCCACCTAATGCGGTGACGGCACCTTTTGAAATTGCGTCTTCATACTGGTGTTTGACTTTTTGTAAGGCATTTTCATCAATTAATGGACCGATATTTACTTGATTATCCAAGCCATCTCCGATTTTCATTGCTTCAATTTGTTCCATTAATTTCGAAGTGAATTCCTCTTGAATGGAATGCTGCACATAGATGCGATTGGCACATATACATGTCTGGCCACAATTTCTAAATTTACTCATGATGGTCATCTTGACCGCCTGTTCAAGATCGGAATCGTCAAACACAAGGATAGGTGCGTGACCTCCTAATTCTAATGAAAGTTTTTTGACAGTATCTGCACTGCCTCTCATTAGTAATTTTCCAACCTCTGTGGAGCCTGTAAAAGTAATTAAACGGACATCTGGGTTACTCATGAATTCTTTGCCAATGGCGGCCGGGTCTCCGGTAACTAGATTCAAAACACCCTTTGGCAATCCGACCTCTTCAAATATTTTGACAATCTTTATAGCTGACAGCGGCGTTTGTTCCGCTGGTTTCAATACAACTGTACATCCTGCTGCGAGTGCCGGACCGAGCTTTCTCGTAATCATCGAGGATGGAAAATTCCAAGGTGTGATGGCAGCAACAACGCCAATTGGCTGTGGAACGACAAATAGCCTCTTTCCTTTATTCGAGGATGGAATTATTTCTCCATACACACGATTTCCTTCCTCCGCATACCATTGCAAATAACTTGCAGCAGATGCAATTTCTCCTCTCGCCTCGGCAAGCGGCTTTCCCTGTTCCGGCGTTAAAACTCTTGCAAGCTCTTCAAGTCTTTCCATCATCAATGTATAGGCGGAATACAAATATTTGGAACGCTCCCTCGCAGACAAATTAGCCCAATATGGAAATGCTTTTTTCGCCGATTCTACTGCCTTCTTAGCGTCTGAACCATTTCCATAAGAAACAGCTTTTATTTTGTTCAAGTTAGAAGGATTTACAACATCTACTTGGTTTCCACTTTGGGAATCACTCCAATTGCCGTCAATATATAAACTTTTTATATGCTGACCATCTAATTGCATTTCCATCCCCCTCTTTATTTTGATTCCACAGCGGCCTCTATAAATGGCCATGAAGGTAGTCGTTTGTTTAAAGGTTTATCCACTCGGTATCCTAGTGCATATTCAGCCTGCATAATGGTATGGATTTCTCTTGTACCTTCATAAATAACTGGGGCTTTCGAATTTCTTAAATATCGTGCAACAGGGTACTCGTCAGAATATCCATATGCTCCGTGAATTTGCACCGCATCATCTGCAGCTTTATTGGCATAATCACAAGCTTGCCATTTAGCAAGAGATGTCTCTCTTGTATTTCGTTTTCCTTGATTTTTCAATTCACCCACACGGTAGACGAGGAGTCTTGAAATCTGGAGACCAGCTTCCATATTCGCAATCATTTGCTGGACTAGCTGGTGTCTTCCGATTTCCTTCCCAAAGGTTGTTCTTTCATGGCAATATTTAAGAGATGCTTCTAAGGAAGCCATAATGAGTCCACACGCACCTGCTGCAACTGTGAATCTTCCATTATCCAGTGCAGACATCGCAATTTTAAACCCTTCTCCTTCTTGACCTAATAAATTTTCTTTAGGAACCCTAATATGATCAAAAAAGATTTCACCAGTATTTCCCGCTCGAATACCATGCTTTCCTTTGATTGCCTTTGATGAAAAGCCGTCCAGTGTTCTTTCCACAATAAACGCCGATATTCCATGATGCTTTTTACTTTTATCCGTATAAGCGAATACGATAAAATGATCTGCTACATCACATAAGGAAATCCATGTTTTTTGCCCGTTTAAAATATAGAAATCTCCATCTTTTGTTGCTGTAGTATTAATTGCTGCTACATCCGAACCTGCACCCGGCTCTGTTAAACCGAAGGCTCCAATCTTTTTCCCTATTGCTTGCGGAACAAGGTATTTATTCTTTTGCTCCTCTGTTCCCCATTGAAGGAGCGTCATACTGTTCAGTCCAGAATGTACAGATACAGCTGTCCGATAGGCAGTATCGCCTCTTTCCAACTCTTCACAAACGATGGCTAATGCATTGTAATCCATACCACCTCCACCATACTTTTCTGGAATACAAACTCCCATTAACCCAAGGTCTGCTAACCTTTGCATAATCCTTGGTTCAAAATGTCCTTTAGAATCCCATTCACCGATAAAAGGCATGATTTCTTTATCGACAAAGCTTCTTACCGTTTTTCTTAACAATTCCTGTTCCTCAGTAAAATCAAAATTCATTTCTATCACTCTCCTATATTATTTTGTTCGCTATCATTTGCGAGATTTCCTGTTCTGAATATTCTAGAGAATGTAAAATTTCCTGTGTATGTTCACCAGCCATTGGAGGATGTTTCGTAATTTCGACCGGTGTTTTGGACAATTTTAACGGACTACCGACTAATTTAATTTCACCTGCTGTCGGGTGATCCAAATTTATTATCATTTCCCTTGCACTCACTTGTGGATCTTGAAACACCATTTCCAGATTATTAATAGGACCACATGGTATACTGTGTTCATTGCATTTTTTTAACCAGTATTCGGTTGGTTGTTTAAGTAAACCATTTTGTAAAATAGGAATTAATTCTTCTTGATTTTCTACTCTATTCGCATTCGCTTTAAATTTAGGGTCATTGTGTAGATTATCTAGTTCGAGAATATGACAGAGCTTTTCAAATTGACGATCATTTCCTACAGCTATTACCATCTTTCCGTTTTTCGTATCAAAGGTTTGATAAGGTACGATATTCGCATGCAAGTTTCCTAGTAATCTTGGAAGTTTTTCGGTCATCAAATAATTACTAGCAATATTAACAAGTGCACTGATTCCCGAATCAAATAGGGAAATATCTAGCTTTTGACCGGTGCCAGATTTCTGCCTTTCGAAGAGTGCTGCTTGAATACCATTGCAGGCATAAAGGCCGGTTAAAATATCTGTGATAGCAATTCCTACTTTTTGTGGACCAGATTCATTTGATCCGGTAATACTCATTAACCCACTCATTGCTTGTACGATATAATCATATCCTGCTAAATTTTTATATGGACCAGTTTCCCCAAATCCAGTAATAGAACAAAATACTAGTTTCGGGTTTAGTTGTGAGAGGGTCTCATACCCTAATCCAAGTCGCTCCGTTGTTCCTGTTTTAAAATTGTGAATCACCACATCACTTTGTAAAACAAGCCTTTTTATCATTTCCAACCCTTTTTCCGATTTTAGGTTGACTGTTAAACTTTTTTTATTTCGGTTAGCACATAAATAATAAGCACTTATTCCATTTTGAAAAGGAGGGCCCCAATCCCTAGTATCATCACTTCCCCCTGGTGCCTCTACTTTTATTACTTCTGCTCCTAGATCTCCTAAAATCATCGTACATAGCGGCCCAGCCAGTACCCTCGTAAAATCCAAAATTTTTATCCCAGCTAATGCTCCGTCCAAATTCCATCACCTCTTTATTAGAAAGCTTGACCAAATAAAAAAACAGTTTCCTTCATTTTTATATTTACGAGGTTAGCTCCAAAATTATGCCAATACTTTTTTGGAGTAAGAGTTTCATAACAATAAAAAACTCGTATCTTAAAAAGTTACGAGTAAGATTTGAAGTATAAAATTGTAAATGACCATTGTAAAAGAGGTGCAATTAGCACATCTTATGCTTCTATTTTGCTACGGATTAAGCGAAATAATAGGTAGGAATGAGTAAATTTAAACTAGGAAAAATGCCATTATTATCAAATCGTGATAGCTACCATCGGATTTCTTTATTGCTTTTCTTTTGACGCCTTCTTCAACAAAACCAAAATTCTTGTAAAGGTTTATTGCACCTTTATTATCTGCAAAAACTTCAAGACAAATTTTTTCTAATAATGGATTGTTTTCAGCCCATTCCAAAAGTGATTTTAATAAGGCTTTACCTACTCCTTGATTTCTATATTCTTTTTTTACGCTCATACCAAATGAACCTTGATGCTTTATTCGTTGTCTGTGTCCATTGTGAAAATCCAAAAATCCTATAATTTCGTTTCTAAATTCTGCTAAGATAGCTAATTTCCCACTATCATCATATAATTGTTGCAAAAAAAGTTTTTGTTGTTCTTTTGTTGTCTTAAATTCAGCTTCTGTAGTTAGCAAATAAGGTGCTTCTCCCATAATAGTTTTATTAAATGTCATAACTTTGTCCGCATCTTCTGGTAAAGCTGTTCTTACAACAAAATTTTCTCCATTCAAAAATTCAAATTTCGTTAATCCTACCTCTCCCACTGTAATCCCTCCTAATTTATAGCAATAAAGACTTTTACATTATTATAAATTAATTTTTAAAAATGGAATAAAAGAATATCATTTATCCCAATTATGGTTCTAATTTATACGCTAATTACTAAAAAATCTTATTGAAATAACAAAAATAAAAGGTTCAAATCATATTTGATTTGAACCTTTTATTGATATTTTTGTACACTTAAATCACTCAAAAAGACGAGAGTTTAAAATCCTATATTATTGTTGGCCAGATTTTACCCACTCAGCAACTTGAACAGTGCGTTTTGCTTGGTGTTTTACGGCAGCTTGAACGTCTTCTACCATTTTGCCATCTTGACCTTGTGTAACGCTTGTACCATATGGGTTTCCACCAGCAGCATAAATAGATGGATCTGTGTAGCCAGGTGCTGCAATGATAGCTCCCCAGTGCATCATAGAAGTATAAATAGCATGAATTGTTTGCTCTTGGCCACCATGAGCGTTACCTGCTGAAGCCATTGCACTTACTACTTTATTCACTGTTTTCCCTTGTGCCCATGCCCCGCCTAATGTGTCTAGAAACTGTTTCATTTGTGATGGAACATTACCGAAACGTGTTGGAGCGCTGAAAATAATTGCATCTGCCCATTCAATATCTGCTGCTGTTGCAACAGGTACATTTTGTGTTTCATCATAATGTTGTTTCCAAACTGGGTTGGATTCAATCGCAGCAGCTGGTGCAAGCTCTTCTACCTTTAATAATTTAACTTCGGCACCTGCTTCTTTTCCTGCATCTTCAGCCCATTTTGCAAGTTGATAGTTCGTTCCTGTTGAACTATAGTAAATAATTGCTAAATTTACATTTGTCATGTGAAAGCTCCTTCTTTAGATAAATTTTATTGCAGGTAAACAACATTAATAATATTTTATTAAATGCTATCTCTTATCCCTACAATCTTAATTTTTAATGAAGAGGTTTGATAAGTTTCCTTTACCTCAAAAACCACATGATGAATTCAATTAACTTGAATTAGAGATATTTTTAAAACTATTAATTTTTTGCGTCAACTAACATGCCTTATACCAATAAATAATAAGTGTATTTTTATTCTTACTGTGTAAAACTAAAATACATTAATAGCTTATTGGACTTTTTTCTTTTATCTTATCGAAAAATCAGCTAAAATATATACGTTTGGTAAACCAAGCTTTTCAGGAGGATAAATGATGGTATTTAAAAATAAAAAGGATAAATTTGCGGTTTTATTAGAGAATATTGCTGGGAATTTACATGAGAGTGCTAATTATTTTGCCGATTACAAACTAAATGATGAAAGTAATTTAAAAGAATTTGCACAAAAAATGAAAGAATATGAAACAAAAGGAGATGCATATGTCCATGAAATGATCATGGAATTAAATGATGCATTTATTACACCAATCGAACGAGAAGATTTACTAACTTTAACGAACAGTTTAGACGATGTCCTTGATGGATTGGAGCACTGTGCTTTTATTTTCGAGGTATATGTGATTTTGCATGCAGATGAGTATATGTATAAGTTTGTGGAAGCAATCCTTAATTGTGCAAAAGAAATTGAAAAAGCAATTGAATTTCTTTTCAATAAAAAGCTTCCAAACATGCGTCCACATGCTATTAAAATAAAAGAGTATGAGTCGTTGTGTGACGATATTTTACGTGAATCCATAAAGGAATTATTCCAAAAAGAAAAAGACCCTATTCGTTTAATTAAATACAAAGAAGTATATGAAAATCTAGAGGATATTGCGGATGATTGCCAAAGTGTCGCAAACATACTAGAAACCATTATTATGAAAAACGCATAAGGAGCGTACACAATGGATAGTGTTTTTATCATAACCTTGCTTACAGTCATCTTTGCCCTTGGCTTTGATTTCATCAATGGTTTTCATGATACTGCGAATGCAATCGCAACATCGGTTTCAACGAAAGCTTTAAAACCAAGACATGCCATCCTTCTAGCGGCAATTATGAATTTCCTAGGCGCCTTGACATTTACCGGGGTAGCCAAAACAATATCAAAGGACATTGTTGATCCATATACCATACATAATGGATCCATTGTCATCCTTGCTGCATTAATAGCAGCGATCGCCTGGAATCTTATAACATGGTACTTTGGAATTCCCAGCAGTTCCTCCCATGCAATTATCGGGGCCTTAGCTGGCGCAGCAATTGCTGCAGCCGGTTTCTTATCTATCAATTACAAAGGATTTATCAAAATTCTTGAAGCCTTACTTATTTCTCCAGTCCTTGCATTTATTATTGGGTTTATTATTTACAGTATTTTCAAAGTTGCATTTAAAAATTTTAATTTAGCAAAAACGAATAAAAATTTCCGCTTGATACAAATATTAACCGCAGCAATTCAATCATATAGTCATGGTACAAATGATGCACAAAAATCCATGGGGATAATTACATTAGCATTGATTTCCAGCCATATGATTTCTGGTACCGATATCCCTTTTTGGGTACAAGTTTCCTGTGCGACTGCAATGGGATTGGGTACTTCAATAGGGGGATACAAAATTATCAAAACGGTCGGCGGGAAAATCATGAAGATTAAGCCTATCAATGGTGTAGCGGCAGATTTAAGCTCCGCCATGATTATATTTGGTGCAACATTTATACACCTACCGGTCAGTAGTACTCATGTAATTTCCTCCTCTATTCTTGGAGTCGGTACTGCACATCGCGTAAAAGGAGTAAAATGGGATACTGCCCGAAGAATAGTTTTTACTTGGATCATTACATTACCAATAACAGCTATACTCTCAGCTCTTATTTATTATATTCTCAACATTTTCATGTAAGAAAAGCGCGTGACGCTGGAGCTTGACAATGACAAAATTTTAAAAATTATTTATGATGAGAATTTTTATATTTTCTTATCATGTAAAAAAGGCACATTTTGTGCCTTTTTTACTTATTGCTTAAAACAGAAACTTGCGGATAATCGTAAATAATAAAAGAATAGCTACAACAAACATGACAATGACTAATATTTTTTCTTCCTTATTTCCTTGCATGCTTATTTTCACCACTTTCACTCATATAGTTTAATGCTTTCAAAATCACCGTACTGCATGATTTTTTCATCAAAGGTTAAATACTTAGTGATCGGATTAGGAATAACTATACATTTTATACCTGCCTTTAATGCTGCAGTAGATCCATTAACAGAATCTTCTATTGCTATAGCATCTCCAGCATGAACCCCTAATTTCTCTAATGCTTGTAAATAGAGCTGTGGATCTGGTTTTACTTTCGTAACATCATCGCTCGTACAAATCGCATTGAAATCCCCTAATATTTGAAACTTTTGTAAGAATGGCTCTACCCATGCTCTTGAGGAACTCGTTGCTAACCCAATCTTCATGCCTGAATCTTTCACCTGCTGAAAGAATGGCATGAATCCTGGCCTCATATCTAAGGATTTTGCTTTTTGATTCATAAGTGCTTCTAGTTTTTCAGTAAATTCTTCTTTAATAAAAGATTGACCAACTTCTTCAAAATAGTATTGAAGTAATTCTTCGTCACTGGTTCCGATAAAGGTTGCGAACTTCTCCAATGGCAGTTGGAAACCAAAATCATTCTCTAATATTTCCTTCGACATTTCATACCAAAGTGATTCAGTATCGATCATAGTCCCATCAAAATCAAAGATAATAGCTTTCATTTTCTTCCCCTTTTGAATATTTGTCTGTTTTAAGTTTAAGAAAAAAGCCTGTTATTTAATTAATAAGATTAAACGATTATAACATTCTTTCCAGCAAATTTTAAACGAAACACAATTGTTCTTGTTTTGTTCATTTGATAAATGGTGTTTTTATATTGATTGTGGTTATTCGTCTTTGTTTTAAAACCTAAGCATGCTTGACTTAGGGGCATCTTTTCTTATAAACTCTATTCATTTTTAACAAAAATAAGCTTTTAACCAAGTGTTTTAGTATAAAAAGCAGCATAGGTTAAGAAAAGAGCCTTGATTAATCAACATTTTTTCGCGTTAATTGGAAAAACTACAATAAAAACTATTGCTCATTCACCTAAAAACGAATAATATAATAACTGTTGTAATAATTGTTCGTGTTTTTGGAGGTATTATATGATTTCATTTAAATTAAAAGAAAATGGCACAAATACTAAAACTGAAGTTGTAGCAGGTCTCACTACTTTTTTAACGATGGTATATATCGTTATTGTCAATCCTGTTATTCTACATGATGCAGGAGTTCCCTTTAACGATGTCTTTATGGCTACGATTATTGCCACTGTAATAGGAACATTGTGGATGGCACTATGTGCAAATTATCCAATTGCTATTGCACCAGGGATGGGCATGAACGCCTACTTCGCTTACTCTGTTGTAGGAAGTCATGGACATGTTTCCTATACCACTGCATTTTCTGCGGTATTTGTAGCAGGTATCATTTTTATCATCCTATCTTTAACTCCTTTTCGCCAAAAGCTAATTGAAGCTATTCCAGAAAATTTAAAGCATGGAATTACAGCCGGTATTGGACTTTTTATTGCGTTTATTGGATTAAAACAAACAGGAATTATTGTTGGGGATAAAGCTAATCTAGTTAAACTTGGTGATTTGCATGATCCATTAACCATCCTGGCATTAGTCGGACTTGCTATTACCTTAATTTTGTTTGCAAGAAATATTCCTGGTGCATTATTTATTGGCATGATTTTTACTGGAATCATTGCATTTTTCACCGGGAAATTAAAGTTTGATAAAGGGTTTGTCGGAAAGCCTTCTCTTCCACATTTTATGATTGATAACCCTATAAGCGCTTTTGGTGATGTTATCCACCACAGCTTATATGCCGTCGTCTTTTCATTTTTGCTTGTAACCATTTTTGATACGACTGGAACGATGGTAGGGGTTGCCGAGCAAGCAGGTCTAATGAGAGGGAGAACATTGCCACGTGCGCGTCGGGCATTACTTTCGGATTCTATCGGAACAACGATTGGTGCTGTTTTCGGAACGAGTCCAACAACTGCATTTATTGAATCGACAGCTGGTGTGGCTGCTGGTGGTCGTACAGGATTAACTACAACTATTGTAGCGATACTTTTTATTATTTCTTCCTTTTTTAGTCCGCTTGTAAGTGCAGTATCTAGTTTATCTGCAATTACTGCTCCTGCATTAATTATTGTAGGAAGTTTAATGATTGGCAACGTCGCCCATATTAAATGGAATGAAATCGACGAAGCATTCCCAGCGTTTTTAATTATTTTAAGTATGCCGTTAACTTCTAGTATCGCAACAGGTATTGCACTAGGCTTTATTTCTTACCCAATTCTAAAGGTTGTTAAGGGGAAATGGCGTGAAGTCCATCCGCTTGTATATTTATTTGCTGTGTTATTTATTCTGCAGCTTGCATTTGTACCACACTAAGTAAGAAAAGCGTAAGCGCCTTGCCCATCGGCGTATGGATGAGTGAAATTTGCAGTTTAATTTCACCTGAGTAGTCTTCGACTGAAATAAAGGAAACCGTGCTGAGGTAGTTCACGAGCTATTGAAAATTGAACTACCATTTTCACCGAGTGAAATTTGAAGTACCAATTTCACCTGATGTTGACTTATCGTAGGGAGGAGACGGAGAAATCCGCTAGCCGATAGGCGCTATTGAAATTGAAGTACAAATTTCACCTGGAGCTAGACAAGGACTATGAGGTTAAATAATTTATATAATAATAAATTTTGTACATTCTTATCTTTAAAAAACGTCTAGATCATACATTCTTATGATCTAGACGTTTCTTCTATAAATGGAAAAAGTACATAACTCACAAAAGAATTTACTGTACTTTTACTTTCATTTCAAATCTAAAAGCATTTTTGCGGGATTCTCAAGCACACTGACAAGACGATTCGTGAAAGCTACTGCAGTTGCACCGTCTGCTACGCGATGGTCAAATGACATTGAAATGTTCATGATCGAACGAATTACAATCTCATCATTAATGACCACTGGCCGCTTTTTTGTTTTATGAAATGCTACTAAAGCAGATTCAGGGTAATTAATAATCGGCGTTGCCCCGATTCCTCCTAGTGGACCAACATTGCTGATCGTAAAGGTACCACCTGTAATATCTTCCCTCGTTAGCTGGTTATGTTGTGCCTTCTCAATATATTGCTTCATTTCTTGATGGATTGCTTTTAGCGTCTTTTGTTCAACATTGTGGATGACAGGTACAATTAGACCTTCATTTGTGTCCACTGCAACTCCAATGTTATATTCTCTTTTCAATTGAATGATTTCTTTTTCTTCATCTAAAACGGAATTGAAAATTGGATAATCCTTTAATGCTAGATAAATTGCCTTGATAAAAAATGCCGCTACGGAAATATTAGTTCCATCTGCTTTTAATTCATTTTTTAAAGAAAGTAATTTCGTTACATCCACTTCTTCAAAATGTGTCACATGTGGGATAGTATAAAGTGACTTTGTCATTTTTGCGGCAATTTGCTTTCTTCTCCCTTTAAACGGAATCTCCTCTTGATCAATTGTTAACGGCTGAGTTTGTTTTACTGGTTCTTCCACCTTAACTTCTATCTGAGGAGAAGGGCTTTTCGTCTTATTTAAAAATTTATAAATATCTTCATCCGTAACCCTGCCAATTGGACCGCTTCCTTCTACTTTTTCTATGTCTACTCCAAGCTCTCTAGCGATTCTCCTAGTATGCGGTGCGGCAATAATCCTTTTTTTAGGTAAAGGTTTTTCCGATTTAGGCGGATGATTAGATTGTGTTTGATCTGTTTCAATGATTAAAATGGTTGTCCCAACCGTTACATTTGTTCCTTCTTCTATTAATATATCGCTAACTACTCCAGATATAGGTGACGGAAGCTCTGCGGTCATTTTATCTGTTTGCACCTCTACAAGAGGCTGATCACTTTTAACTCTATCTCCCTTTTTCACAAAATAGGTTAAAATTTCTCCCTCTGTCATTCCTTCGCCAATATCATGCAGCTTTACCTCGACCAATATTGTCACCTTCTTTCTTTTTTGGCAATGTTAATGTTCGATGTTGATTAAGAGCCCTGTTTTACATGTAAGTGGTTTTATTTAAATGAATAACTAATCGATCATATGCACCAATAGCGGTTAAATGCAGCAACATAATTGTTTAACAAAGCCATTCCTTTAAAAATTTATAACCTTTTCAATCGCCTTTGTAATCCTGCCTTCATTAGGTAGAAAATGATTTTCCAGTGAATAAAAAGGGACAGGTACATCAAAACCAGCGACTCTTTCAATCGGTGCTCTCAAATAAAGAAAGGCGGTTTCTTGAATAACGGATATAATTTCTGCACCTAACCCACTCGTAGCATGCGCCTCATGCACAACAACCACACGACCGGTCTTTTGGACAGATTCTGCAATCATGTGATGGTCCAAAGGATATAAGGTGCGTAAATCTATGACATCACAGCCGATTCCCTCATTCTTTGCCTTTTCAGCTGCTTTCATTGCAATGGGCACCATCGCACCCCAAGCGATAATCGTAACATCTTCACCTTCCATTAAGAGGTTCGCTTTGCCGATTTCAACGGTATATTTACCAACTGGAACTTCTTCTTTGAATGCCCTGTAAGAACGCAATGATTCCAAAAATAGAACAGGATCCGGATCCTCAATGCTAGAAATAAGCAATCCCTTTGCATCATAAGGATTCGATGGACAAACAACCTTAATTCCCGGCATATGTGTGAATAATGCTTCCATACTGTCCGAATGTATTTCTGGTGCCTTAACTCCTGCTCCATATGGTGCACGAATTACAAGTGGAACATGAAATTTACTCATCGTCCGCATGCGAATCCTCGTCGCATGTACCATTATTTGTTCAAAAGCTGGATAAATAAAACCTAGAAACTGGATTTCCACGACAGGTAAAAAACCATTAATTGCAAGGCCGATTGCTGTTCCAACAATCCCTGACTCACTTAAAGGAGTATCGATTACACGTTCTTCTCCAAATTCATCGATTAGACCATCGGTTGCACGGAAAACTCCGCCATTACGGCCGACATCTTCCCCCATAACGATGATTTCCTTGCGTTCACGCATCATTGTTTGCAAACCGTCTGTAACCGCCTGCACTAAAGAGAGCTTTTGGGTCTTCATTACATCAGTACTCACCTGCTCACCCCTCTTAAGTATTCGTAATAATCATCCTTCTGCTTTTGAATAGTCCAAGTTGGTTCTGCAAAGACATGATTAAATAAATCATTTACATCCGGTTTAGGGAAAGCTTCCATCTCTTTGATTGCTGTTTCAACTTTTTCGTCTACTTGATCTTGAAGCTGAACAAGCCAATCTTCATCCCATAATCCCTCATTTTTTAAATATCGTTCTAAGCGCAGGACAGGATCCGATGTTTCTCTTTTTGATTTACTTTCTTCTTGATTGCGATATTTTGTCGGATCATCTGCAGTTGTATGAGCGCCATATCTCCATGTGACTGCTTCTATAAGAGTTGGTCCTTCGCCATTTCTAGCTCTTTGCAATGCTTTTTTCGTTTCAAAATATACGGAAAAAATATCATTTCCATCTAGTCGGACACCAGGAATTCCATATGCCACTGCCTTTTGTGCAATGGTTTCCGAGTTCATCTGTTTATGGATTGGAACAGAAATTGCATATTGGTTATTTTGATTAAAAAATACTACAGGCGCTTTAAATACACTGGCAAAGTTTAAGCCTTCATGAAAATCGCCTTCTGATGTTGCTCCGTCACCGAAGTAAACAATCGAGGCATTTTGGGTCCCCTTCCACTTCTCTGCTAATGCTGTACCAGTAGCATGTAAAAGCTGCGTTGCTATCGGCACTGCAGGTGGAAATATTTTTCTTCCTTCTGGTGGTACGCACCCTTCCACTCTACCGTTCCAATATAAGAAAATCGTTGTTAAGGAATGTCCAAACGTCATGCTTGCCGCATGATCACGGTACGTCGGAAACAACCAATCATCTTCCTGCAAGGCAAAGGCACTTCCAACCTGGGATGCTTCCTGGCCTTCGAATGGCGCATATGTTCCAAGTCTGCCTTGCCTTTGTAAACTCACCGCCTTGCGGTCAAACGATCTAACTAACAACATTTTTTCATATAATGTACGAGCAAGTTCATCTGTAATTAAATTTTTTATTTCATTATTTAAAACCCTTCCATTCTCATCTAAATATTGCTTTGTTTGAAAATCCTTCACTATTCGCCCATCCTCCTTTTTAGTGGGAACCCCCTTACAAAGAATTAATGTCTCACTTCCCACTTCGGACGTTTATGATGTGAAAAGAAACTATTGCGATGTTTTCTTGCCTCTAAGCGCTGTTCACAAAAATGATTTGCAGATTGAACGGTTGAGATATGCTCATTTTCGGCAGCACGATAAATTTCAAGCAACGAGGTATATATTGCCTTTGTTTTTTTGATCACTCTCTGTTTATTTGGTCCATATAATTCGTCAGATACTTGAATGAGTCCACCAGCATTGACGATATAATCAGGTGCATAGAGAATTCCCTTTTTTAATAAAACATCTCCATGATGATCATCTAATAATTGATTATTGGCAGACCCAACAATAGCTTTTACTTTTAGCAACTCTATCGTTTCGTCATTAATAATTCCGCCTAGTGCACAAGGAACAAAAAGGTCCGCATCTACCCCGTAAATATCACTTCCAGAAACAACTTTTATAGAAGTATTGCCGATTTCTTTGCCGCGTTCGATTAAAGCATCAATCGATTTTTGATAAATTTCGGAAACATAGAGGCTAGCACCTTCTTCTAATAATTGCTCTGCCACCTTAAAGCCAACTTTCCCAAGACCTTGGATAGCATAAACTTTATTTCCAATTGATTTTGTCCCGTCTAATACTTCATTTGTCGCTTTTATGCCATAAATAACACCGTGTGCTGTTGGAATAGACGAGTCCCCGCTGCCTCCATACTCCTCAGGTAATCCGACAATACAATTCGTTTCTTTCATAGCATGAACAAAATCCTCTGGGGTTGTTCCCATATCTGTCCCTGTATAGTAACGCCCATTTAATGAATCAATATATTGACCAAGTGACCGGAACAATTCTGGTGTTTTGTCCTTGGCTGGGTCGCCGATGATGACTGTTTTCCCTCCTCCAAAATCCAAATCCGCTGCAGCACATTTATAAGTCATACCTTTTGAAAGTCTTAGCGCATCATTAAGTGCGTCTTCAAATGATTTATATGGATACATTCTACATCCGCCAGTTGCAGGTCCCAGTGTTGTGTTATGTATTGCAATTATTGCCTTTAATCCAGTCCTAGCATCGTTACAAAATACTACTTGTTCATGGCTTTTTATCTCTTTAAATAAATCCATAATATTTTCCCCTTTCTGGAAGTTACAAGTTAAAAGTAAAATGATCAATATGTGATGGGAAGAAATTGCTAAGTCACCAATTTCATATTTCTATCCGTTATTTTAAAAAGTTTTTTTACAAAGTTTTCATATAAAGCAATTAAGTTTAAGAGAAGGGCCTTACATCACGGAGGATTCTAATCTTTCCTGAATTTGAGTTTTTGGAAGGATGACTTGTTTTACCTCCCCTTTCCCAATTAACCCCTTCTCCGTCCAGCTTTCTGTTTTTGTAATAATTACGTTTTCGATTATTTCGGTTAAAGTAGCTTTTACGGTTACAACCGTGCCTTCCGTAGTTGGTGCAATATGTTTTACATGGACCGCACCGCCGATCCCTTCTTCATGCTCTTCAAGGTAGGGCAGAATGATTTTCCGTGACACCCATTCCATGTGATAAACCATGGAAACAGTAGAATATGCCTTATGAATCACATTACCTTCGAACTGGGCAAACATATCCGGTGTAACTGCAAATGAAATGGTAGCTGTTTGACCAATTTCCATGCCTTTTTTCATTGCATCACCTCTTTTCTAATAACAAATGCGTAATCTCCTTGCTAATTCGCTAGTTGGTAGAAACTTACTCTTGCCGTGGACAAAAAACTAATATCTATTAATCTATCGATAATAGCGCTCTGTCACTGGCCATTTTGGTCCCACGTATTCTTTGAAATTCTCCCATTAATTGGTCAATCGAAAGATTTCTCTTATCGTCCTCATTCACTTCAAGAATGATTTGCCCTTTATCCATCATAATTAATCGATTACCTAAATCTAATGCTTGCTGCATATTGTGTGTCACCATAATGGTCGTTAATTGATCTTTTTCCACCAATTCTTTTGTAAGCTCGGTAATCAGCTTGGCACGCGAAGGATCAAGTGCAGCTGTATGTTCATCAAGCAAGAGAATAGATGGATTTGTAAAAGTGGCCATTAATAATGATAATGCTTGTCTTTCACCGCCAGACAATAATCCCACTTTTGCATTTAAACGGTTTTCTAGATTTAAATGTAAAATGGCAAGAGATTCTTTAAAGAGCTCTCTTCTCTTTTTGTCCACACCTCTTCGGAGTCTTCGTTTTTGATTTCTTGAATATGCCATTGCCAAATTTTCTTCAATTGTCATCGTAGGGGCGGTACCAGCCATTGGGTCCTGAAACACTCTGCCAATTAATTTTGATCTCTTGTATTCTGGCAATTTCGTTACATCTTCTGAATCTATATGAATGGTGCCGACATCAGGTGTAAGGACGCCTGATATCATATTCATTAAAGTGGACTTACCAGCACCATTACTACCAATTACAGTCAAAAAGTCTCCTTTTTTTAAGCTTAAATTGATTCGATCTAAAGCAATCTTTTCATCTGGGGTAGATTCATTAAATAGCTTGCTAATCTGATTGAGCTGTAGCACCTGACTCCCCCTCTTTCCTTACATCTGCTTGTAATGCTGCCATCCTTTCCATATGCCTCTTTGATTTTCTTCTTTTTTCACGCTGCTTTTCAATTACCTTCGGAAGAATTAACGCTAAAACGACGATAATTGCAGTTATAAGCTTCATATCTCCTGGATCTAAAATTCCCAACCTAAGGGCGACACCAAAAATGATTCGATAAATGATGGCACCAAAAATAACCGCCATAGTCGTTCTAATAATGGTTTTCGTACCAAAAATTGCTTCTCCGAGAATAACAGAGGCAAGACCAATAATAATCATCCCGATTCCCATTCCGACATCTGCATACATGGAATATTGAGCAAATAACGCCCCCGCAAATGCAACGAGTGCATTGGAGATACCAAGGCATATCACAATATATGAATCTGTATTAGCCGAAAAGCTCCTGATCATTCTTTGGTTATCCCCTGTAGCCCTTATCGCAAGACCTATCTCTGTTTGCAAAAACCAGTCGGCCAACTTTTTCACAATATATGTCACTAATATCATAAGGAAAAGGGTACTCCATATTGAAGGAAGATATTGAATTCCTATTTTTCCAAGTGTGTTATTAATCCAGCCATCTATCCCTAAAGGAGTCCAAAGCTGTTGAAATATCGTAAAAACAGAATCAGAATTTAATAATGGAATATTTGGTCTTCCTACAGAGGTTTCAGTAGTGAGTCCCATAATACGTAAATTAATAGAATAAAGGGCAATCATCATTAAAATTCCTGAAAGGAGAGGATTTATTTTTCCTTTTGTGTGCAAAAGCCCTGTAATACTTCCTGCAGCAAAACCGACAACTAAGGCCAAAACAGTGGCTAAAATAGGATTATATCCAAAAGTAATCATCGTTGCCGCAACAGCTGCACCGGTAACAAAGCTTCCATCAACCGTTAAATCAGGAAAATCCAGCACTCGGAATGAAAGATACACTCCAAGTGCTAGAATTGCATAGATGATTCCTTGCTCAAGTGATCCAAAGATCGTTGCAAACATCGAACCATCTCCTATTTATTCAGTAGTTTCTGCGTTCCAATCATCTTTAATTTCTACTCCGATGGTTTTTGCTGTCTTTTCATTTATGACTAGCTTAAGATTTTGTGGAACTTGAACAGGAATATCGGAAGGCTTACTTTCGCCTTTTAATATTTTGACTGCCATTTGCCCTGCTTCATAGCCAATATCATAATATTCAAAGCCATATGCACCTAAGGCACCTTTTTTAACGGAATCAAATTCAGCTGCCATCATCGGAAGTTTATTTTTATTGGCGACGGAAATGACAGATTCTAAAGCTGATACAACGGTATTGTCAGAAATAATATATAATCCGTCGACTTTGCCTACCAAAGATTCTGTTGCTTGTTTGACATCAGCAGAGGTTGCAACAGAAGCTTCCTTAATTTCTAACCCTAAATCTTTTGCTAATTTCTTAACGTTATCTACTTGTGCACGTGAATTTTGTTCACCTGCGTTATAAACCATACCAACTTTCGTTATATTCAGCATTTCTTTCATAAATTTCAAGGTGTTTGGAATTGCTTCTGGATGGGTATCGATTGTTCCAGTAATATTCCCGCCTGGGTTCTCTAAAGAGGAAACAAGTTTCGCTCCAATTGGATCCGTGACAGATGTAAAGACAATCGGAATATCTTTCGTTTTACTTGCTACTGCCTGAGCACTTGGTGTAGAGTTTGCGAAGATGAGATCGACATTTGAATTAACTAAATTCGTTGCGATGGTGGTATTTGCACTATTATCTCCTTGTGCATTTTGTACATTATATTCTGCCTTTATCCCGCCATCTTCTAATGCCTTTTTAAAGCCTTCAAATGCTGCATCTAGTGATGGGTGTTCGACAATCTGGGTAACTCCGATGGTATACGTTTTTTCCTTTGAACCTTCCTTATTTCCTTGACCTCCCGATGATGGAGGTGTCGATGTTTTTGATCCACAAGCAGCTAATAAAATAGTACTTAATAATACAACAGCGGTTTTTTTCCATTTCATCATTCCAGTACCCCTTTAAAATAAGTATTTGAAGGCTTTTTTCTTAAACTTTGTTACTTAATAAAAGCTATAACCTTAAAAATTTCTTAGTTTACGCTTGTTCAAAAGTATTTCTTTAAGAAAAAATGCCCCGAAACTATACTGTTTCAGTATTTTAACAAAGAACGAGAAGTAACATTTTGTTCTGAAAATAGCCCTGTTGAATGAGAATTGAATGTAAAACCAATTAAACTCTAAATCCCACTACCTGTCTCCCCCAGGAACAAATGTGGGAATATCCGATTATTTCCTTTATTATTGAATCCCCCCTTTTATTGGAAACGGTTTCATTTTCTTGTTTAATTAAGTAATATGCTTTTATTAACATGCTGTACACCATTATCACGAAATAAAAGCTAGCGTGTCATTAACGTTATATTAACACTTTATATGAATAATGGTCAATTCAATTTGAAATATTACAAATATTCTATTTGCACTAGGAAAATTTTAAAAGGTTGATAAATACATTAATTTTGTATTGTATTCCTCCAACATGGAATCAATGACTTCCTTTACAGTTGGAATTGTTTTTATTAAACCAGCAATTTGACCGCTATTCATAAATCCTTCTTGTTCATTCCCAGCGATCGCCCCGTTACGATGATATGCCTCAGTTGTTAATTCCTCATATTGATGTAAAGCTAAGCCGTTTTTTTCCTTTGCTAAAATAGACTTGGCGAAAGAGCCATCTAATACTCTTCTTACCCTTCCAAATGAACGCCCCATGACAATTGTGCTATTATCTGATGCTTCTATTATTCTCGTTTTATATTCATTAGAAAATGGTGCTTCCTTTGTAGCTACAAATCTAGTGCCCATTTGCACCCCTTTTGCTCCTAATGCAAATGCAGCTAACATACCTCTTCCATCTGCGATACCTCCGGCTGCAATGACTGGAACCGATACAGAGTCAACAACTTGTGGTACTAAGGTCATGGTCGTAGTTTCAAATGGTGAATTTATTCCTGCTGCTTCAACCCCTTCTACGACAATAATATCTGCTCCTACAAGTTCCGCTTTCTTTGCCTGTTTAATACTTGCGGTTACAACCATTACTTTCACTTGGTTTTCATGCAAAATTGGAATAAAGGGTGCCGGGTTTCCAGCAGATAATGACACAACTGGTATACCATGTTTGATAATTAGATCTACTATTTTTTCTACTTCAGGATGAACTGAAACAGGGATATTCACGGCAAAAGGTTTTTTTGTCAGCTGTTTTGTCTCTACGATAATATTTTCAATTTCTGACAGATTCATAGTTCCTGTTCCAATTGTTCCTAAGCCTCCTGCTTCTGAAACCGCAGCGGTAAGTATGGCATTGCTAATATTCCCCATCCCACCTTGAATGATTGGTTTCTCTATACCAAGAAGTGTTGTTACTTGATTCATATGACTGCCCCCGCATGTGAGTTATTATGATTCTTCTATAATCAGAGGATGGTTAAACATATCGTATTCCTTATCTTTCATGGATAATTCATTACCATCTTTAAAGACTGCTTCAAAAAAGTGGCATGCTGGTTCTGTTAGTTCACGATAATAATCAGTAAA
Organism: Heyndrickxia sp. FW510-T9; assembly: GCF_058781025.1. Lineage (NCBI taxonomy): Bacteria > Bacillati > Bacillota > Bacilli > Caryophanales > Bacillaceae > Heyndrickxia > Heyndrickxia sp. FW510-T9. The sequence goes on from NZ_JBYSWK010000045.1 coordinate 21,918, forward strand.
TAGGTTAGCAGCCGTACTTCCTAGCCATTTATCTGGAAGCAGTTCCTCAGGTAGTCCTGGATCGATAAATAAAAACTTTCTATATTCATGAACAAGCTTCGTTCTTTCTACAAAACAATCCGCTTGTGACATTTGATTATTAGCAATTTTTCGTTTATCATCCGAATACTTTTTACTGTAATAATCGATAAACTGCTTATAATGTTCATTAATATCCTCTAAATCCCAGCATTCTTTTACTAATGTTTGATTCTCTCGAGGACTGCAATATTCCGCAATAAAGTAATGTACATACTCTTTAATCCCATATTTATCTATTAACATATATACTTGTTTCGTTAAATCATTTGGGGAGATAAAGCTGCTATTTGCAACAGAACCAAATCCACTCCATATTAATTCTTTGCGCAATTCATCACGAATATTTCTTTTTTCTTCGGGAATCGAGTATATCAGCATTCGCCATTTACCATCCCATTTTTCCGGATTCAGCTTAAAAATACGCTTTGCTGCCTCATCCATCCTGTCAATTCCGCGTGCTGTCAAAAAATAATAGCTTTTGTTCCCTTCTTTTCGTGAATTTACCCAGCCTTGTTTGTACATGCGTGAAATGGCGGCTCTAACAGCTTGTTCATTATGTCCAAATTCCTTCAATAACCTTATTAAGCTGCCAATCCATATTTCATTTCCATAATGTCGAATATAATCCCCGTACAAAGTAAATATCATCGATCTTGTATTTAAACTGCTGTTCATGTTTGCATTCACTACCTTTTTTTCATCTTATTTTGTCTTAGTTCTAAGTTTTTCATCGTTCTTGCATTTTATCAAACTCATAACATATCGACAATGAACAGCAATTTCCCACTATTTCCGTTTTTTCTATAAAAAAATAATGGTTGGTCTACCTACTTGAGCAATTCTTAGAAGTGCCGAATAACAGCGCAGTTATAGTAGGTAGGCCAACATCTACAACTTGTTTGAAGGTTTTTATATATTTTCCACTATCGTTGCAATTCCTTGGCCAACACCGATGCACATCGTTGCAAGACCAAGTTCCGCATTCTTTCGCTTCATTTCATAGATTAACGTTGTTAAGATTCTGGCACCACTTGCACCTAATGGATGCCCGAATGCGATGGCACCGCCATTTACATTCACTATATCCGGATTAACTTGTAATTGCTTAATACATTCCAGCGATTGAGAGGCAAATGCCTCATTCAACTCTACCAATTGAATATCCTTAAGGGTTGCACCTGTTCTATTTAGCACTTTTCTTGTGGCATATATAGGACCTAATCCCATGACAGCGGGTTCCAATCCTGCAACCGCACTATTTCTATATTTCGCTATCGGCTTACAACCAAGTGCTTTTGCCTTTCTCTCACTCATCAATAATAAAGCTGATGCGCCGTCATTTACGCCGGAAGAATTTCCAGCTGTAACAGTTCCGCCTTCAAATAGTGGTTTTAACTTCGCTAACCCTTCGAGTGTTGTTGTAGGTCGCGGATGTTCATCTAAAAACACCTCTGTCTGATTCCCTTTTCTATCCGTTACCATAACAGGTACTATTTCTTCGGAAAACACCCCTTCTGAAACAGCCCTTTTCGCTTTCATCTGACTTTCGTAAGCAAAGAGATCTTGTTCCGCGCGTGATATATGGAACCGTTTCGCAACATTATCTGCTGTTTCCGGCATGGAATCGGTCCCATACATCTCTTTCAAACGTGGGTTCACAAAGCGCCAGCCAATCGTTGTATCATACATCTCCATATTTCCACGTGGAAACTCTGATTCCGCTTTTCCCATGACAAAGGGAGCTCTCGTCATGCTTTCCGTTCCACCAGCAATAAAGATGTCACCATCGCCTAAAGCAATGGCTCTAGCGGCATAATTAACGGCATCAAGTCCAGATCCACAAAGACGATTTAGGGTAGTCGCTGCCGTCTCAACAGGCAAGCCTGCTAATAAAGCTGACATTCGTGCAACATTGCGATTATCTTCCCCCGCTTGATTTGCGTTGCCTAATACAACTTCTTCTATTTCATGAACAGGAACGTTTGGATTTCTTTCCAGCAATGCTTTAATGACAATTGCTCCAAGGTCATCTGGCCTAATGCTTTTTAAAGCACCTTTGTATCTTCCAATCGGAGTTCGAACTGCGTCCACAATAACGACCGTTTCCATTATCTATCACTCCTATTGGTGTAATCATATACCCCTTTGCCCGATTTTCTACCAAGTCGTCCTGCCTTCACGTATTGAATGAGCAGTGGTGCAGGTCGGTATTTTTCACCAAGTGTTTTGTGTAAATATTGCAGATTGTTAAGTCTAGTATCAAGGCCAACTAGATCCACTAACTCAAATGGACCCATTGGATAATTCAAGCCGAATTTGATCGCTTTATCAATGTCCTCCGGTGTGCCAATTCCCTCCTGCAGCATATAAAATGCTTCATTTCCAACTAAAGCACTTATTCTACTAGTGACAAAACCAGGGAATTCGTTGACAATAACCGTTTCTTTTCCCATTTTTTCAGCGGTAGATTTGATTAATTTAGCTGTCTCGTCATTAGTTTCCAATCCTTTAATGATTTCCACAAGCGGCATTTTATGAACAGGATTAAAGAAATGCATGGCTATCACTTTACTTGGTCTTTTTGTAAAAGAACCTAATTCTGTTGGACTCATCGTTGAAGTATTCGATGCAAAGATGCAAGCTTCTGGAGCATGCGCATCCATCATTTCAAACACCTTTTTCTTAATTTCTACTTTTTCTGGGACTGCTTCGATAATTAAATCTGCTGCCGCGGCAGCTTTTTCAAAGTCTGTTTCATATATAAGGTTGTTTTTTGCCTTCATCAATTGATCAGGAGTAATTTTCCTACGTTCGATTCCTTTCGAAAAAATCTCCTCGATTTCTGCTTGGGCATGGGAAAGCGCCTGTTCATTTACATCATATAAATGAACGGAAAATCCACTAATAGCTGCAGTATAGGCTATTCCTCTTCCCATAACACCAGAGCCAATTACGCATATGTGTTGTATCAACCAATTTACCTCCTTATTCCCCTAGAAATTGAGGTTTTCTCTTTTCTATGAAGGCTGCAATCCCTTCTTTATGATCGAGTGTTTGCCCGGCAATTTTTTGGGCATGGGCTTCCTTTTCAAGCATTTCATTAAGATTGGAATCCCAGCTTTGATACATATATCTTTTTATTAAACCAATTGTTTTCGTTGGCATATTTGCTAACTTTCCGGCAAAAGCTACTACTTCCTGTTCCCAGTTTTCCATTACGATGACATTAGTGACTAGCCCATATTCTTTCGCAGTCTCAGCAGAAATTTTTTCACCTAGTATAGCTAATTCCATTGCTTTTGCATGACCAACAATTCTCGGCAGATAATAAAAATTACCGGTATCAGGCACCAAACCAATATGAATGAAAGCTTCTATGAAACTAGCTTTTGAAGAAGCTAATCTGAAGTCACATGCTAAGGCAAGGCTCATACCAGCACCAGCGGCAATTCCATTTACAGCTGCGATAATCGGCTTTTCCACGGATGCTATTTGTCTTACCATCGGATTATAATACTTTCTTATATGCTCTCCATAATCGGCATTTACCTCAACATCTTGAAGGTCTTGACCAGAACAAAACGCTCTACCAGCACCTGTAATAACAATTGCTCTTACTTCCTTATCACTTGCTGCGACGCTTAATGATTTCGTGATTTCTTCTTTCATTTTTGCATTTAATGCGTTTAATTTATCCGGACGATTCATGGTGATACATGCCACATGATTTCTTACTTCATAAAGAATCGTTTCAAACATCCTATTCCCACCTTTATTGTCCTTTAAAATTCGGCTTTCTTTTTTCCATAAACGCATTCATACCTTCTTTTTGATCATCTGATGCAAAAAGTAAGTAAAAATTTTTTCTTTCAAATTGCATTCCTTCGTATAAGGAATAATCTACTGCTTTAGAAACAGATTCTTTTATTAGACGTACAGAAAGAGGAGCTTTGTTCGCAAGCGTCTCGGCATAATGAATCGTTTCCTCCAACAACACCTCTTTTGGAAATAATTTATTTACTATTCCTAATCGGGATGCTTCATCAGCATTCCTCATTTCTCCTGACCATAGCCATTCTAAGGCTAACGTCTTCCCAATTAGCTTTGTGAGTCTTTGCGTTCCACCAGCCCCGGGCATAACGGCTAAATTCACCTCAGGAAACCCAAATTTAGCATCTTCTGCTGCAAATAATAAATCACAAGCTAGTGCTAATTCAAATCCTCCTCCTAAGGCAAATCCATGCACTGCACAAATAACTGGCTTTTTTAGAAGTGAAAGTCGGTCCCAATCCTCAAATTGGTTTAAAAGTTCAAGGCTGACTGGATTATCAGCAACCATTTCATCAATGTCCGCACCCGCAGCAAACGCTCTTCCATTACCGTAAATAACCATCACACGAATATTTTCATTTTGTTCGAAGTTTTCTAATGCCCGTACAATCTCTGAAACCATTTGGCGATTTAAGGCGTTCAATACCTTTGGACGATTAAGTATGACCAAGCCGAGCTGATTTCTAGTCTCAACTTGTATGTACTTATATTCAGCCATTTACTTCTTCACCAAACATGAATGTTACAAGATCCCCTGCAAAGCCCATTACATCCTTACCTGATGCCTTTGCTTCCTCCGTTTTGGATGCTTCTTTAAAGGCTTCCTTGCTGTCATAATACATTTCACACATTAAGTAATAGGGACTTGAACCTGACATTTTTGTGATTTCTACTTTTTTAAGTCCTGGAATTTTTTCTGTTATTGGCATATGTGTTTCAAAATAATATTGGTCAAATTTCTCTGTGTCCTCTGGTTTTTTAAATAAAGCGATCATTTTATACATTGTCATACATCCTTCCTTTTTATGATTTATTTTGTATAGATTGTAGTTTTCAGGAATAACCACTGGCCATTACTTTCCTATACAGGCACTTGCTTTCAGCGGGGAGGAAGTCGAGCCTCCTCGACGTTCCGTCTGCGGGGTCTCGAATTTCCTCTATATCCCGCAAGAGTCAAGTGCCTTTCGCTACAATCAGCCCTACGTTTCCATATTTGTTAAAAACAACAATCATTTTTAGAATACAGGCTATAATTTTGTAAGAATTCGTGCCGTAATTTGTGTATACGTTCTATCTAGTTTTCGTACCGAATAAAACCTATTCACGTGTACACATGAAGCTAAATCCACAATTGATCCTTACATTAAAGTAGATATCGGCTTCATTGCCTCAAATGGATTTTTGCAGCTTTTGCAATACAAAATGCTTCTGCAGGCTGTAGGACCGAAAAGATTCTCCATGGTTGTATAGTGAGAACCGCAATATGGACATTCTACATCCCATAATTCCTGATCTTCTATAAATATTGGTGGTGGAGCTATTCCGAATTTTTTTAGATTTTCTTTTCCTGTTTCCGAAATTCGGTCGGATGTCCAAGGAGGGTCAAATACAAATTCCACTTCTACATCTTTTACTCCCTCCACCATATGAATAGCTTCCTTTATATTCTTTTTAATAATTTCTAATGCAGGACAGCCAACAAATGTAGGAAGCGCTATAATTTTCACATTTCCATTACTTCCAAATTGGACATCCTCAACCATCCCGAGGTCCAGTACACTAACTGAAGGAATTTCAGGGTCCTTTACATCCTCCAATTTCTTTAGAACATTTAATTGTAATGTTTCAATCGACTCCACTTATTACCCTCACCTTTCTTAAGAGATAAGAAAGTATAAGTTTTTTATCTCGAAAATTATCTAACAAGTTTAGACTCTGTCTAGCTCCAACGCCTATCGGCTAGCGGATTTCTTACCAAGTTGCTTGTGGATCGAGCTTATATACTTCACTTAGGGTGGATAATGCTTGGTTTATATCCTCTGTATGCACTCCTGATCGACCATCTCCTTTTTTGGCACTTGGAAATCCGGGATAATCGATACCCACCTTTTCAAAAACCTGTTTCATTTCAGCTTCCCATTTTTGCTTAAAGAAGTTTTCTTCCTCTACTAATTTATATTTTGAAAATTCTTGTCCATGTGTTCCATATGAAAGAACACCGGCGAATTCATCCCAAACTTTTTGAATCGCTGCTTGCATTCGTGTTTTGGCTTCTCCTCCGCTCAAAACGAGCTGGTTGAACCAAACTTTCCAGTGCATAACATGATAATATTGCTCCATTTTCATTTTAGTAGCAGCTTGTGCCAGAGGTATATACGATGATTGTTTCAAAGCTTCCAATTTTAATTTTTTATAAATATCATAGAAATAATGTCGAACTACTGTAAATGCCCAATCATAGTTTGGATTTTCTAAATAGGAACCTGTTCCATTCATTAACTCTAGTAATATTGCATTTTTTCGTTCCAATGCTTTTCGCTCATGTGCTAGCATATCTGCGGAACCTTCCTCCAGCGACTCAAGGAGTTCATAGTACATAACCGCATGTCCCATAGTAGCTTGGTTAATCGAAGCATATGCTATGTCCTCTTCAATATGAGGTGCCAAGCCCAGCCATTCTGAACCGCGAAAAGCAAGGATAAAATCATCGTCTGCCAGCTGGTATAAGAGCTCCACTAAAGCTGCCTTATATTCCTTATTTTGAATCGCTTCCTGCGGCGTTGTGATTTGGTCCATTTTGCTTTCCTCCCCATGACATAATTTCTTTCTCATCCAGAACTTGTTGCTCATATTTCCGCCATTTCTTTTTCAAATAGCCATATCCTTTTGTAAGGCGGTATTCTTTATTGTCCAGTCGTTCTAATGCATTTTTATCTTCAGGATTTAGCTTCGTAATATCAGATCGTTTCACAACCCAAATATCTACTACCGGCTCCCGTCTCATGAAATTTTCCTGAGCCATTACTAATGCCATTTCATCGTTTGGTGCAAGTAGGCTAAATTGATGCTGGAAATCGGATTTGTGATTTCGTTTACTAAACACTTCAAAGACATGGTAAAATTCTTTGTTTTGCAAAGACCTCATCCTTTCTATTTTTATGCGGACACTGGTTCCGCTATTTCTATAAAAATCATCATTTTATCGGTGTTGGAGGACACACATTCCGCTATTTGTATAAAATCACTATAAAACCGCTGCGATTTACTCTAATAGCGGATCCTCTGTCCGCTTAACTACTAATTTCAGCTATTTTGTCACAGATAACGGATCCTCTGTCCGATAGGTAACTCATGGCCATTTATGCGGACTCTGGTTCCGCTATTTCTATTAAAACCATCATTTTAACGGTTTTGGAGGACACACATTCCGCTATTTGTATGAAAACCATCAATTTAACGGTTTTGGAGGACACACATTCCGCTATTCGTATAAAATCACTATAAAACCGTTGCAATTTACTCTAATAGCGGATCCTCTGTCCGATAGGTAACTCATGTACTTTTATGCGGACACTGGTTCCACTATTTCTATGAAAATCATCATTTTATCGGTGTTGGAGGACACACATTCCGCTATTCGTATAAAATCACTATAAAACCGTTGCACTTTACTCTAATAGCGGATCCTCTGTCCGCTTAACTACTAATTTCAGCTATTTTGTCACAGATAACGGATCCTCTGTCCGATAGGTAACTCATGTACTTTTATGCGGACTCTGGTTCCGCTATTTGTATAAAAACCATCATTTTAACGGTTTTGGAGGACACACATTCCGCTATTCGTATAAAATCACTATAAAACCGTTGCACTTTACTCTAATAGCGGATCCTCTGTCCGCTTATCTACTAATTTCAGTCATTTTGTCACAGATAACGGAACCTCTGTCCGCTAGGTAACTCATGTACTTTTATGCGGACTCTGGTTCCGCTATTTGTATAAAAACCATCATTTTAACGGTTTTGGAGGACACACATTCCGCTATTCGTATAAAATCACTATAAAACCGTTGCACTTTACTCTAATAGCGGATCCTCTGTCCTCTTATCTACTAATTTCAGCTATTTTGTCACAGATAACGGATCCTCTGTCCGATAGGTAACTCATGTACTTTTATGCGGACACTGGTTCCGCTATTTCTATAAAAACCATCATTTTAACGGTGTTGGAGGACACTCATTCCGCTATTCGTATAAAATCACTTATAAATCGCGGTAATTTACTCTAATAGCGAATCCTCTGTCCGCTTATCTACTAATTTCAGCTATTTTGTCACAGATAGCGGATCCTCTGTCCGCTAGGTAAATCATGTCCATTTATGCGGACTCTGGTTCCGCTATTTGTATAAAAACCATCATTTTAACGGTGTTGGAGGACACTCATTCCGCTATTCGTATAAAATCACTATAAAACCGTTGCACTTTACTCTAATAGCGGATCCTCTGTCCGATAGGTAACTCATGTACATTTATGCGGACACTGGTTCCACTATTTCTATGAAAATCATCATTTTATCGGTGTTTGAGGACACACATTTCGCTATTTGTATTAAATCACTATAAAACCATTGCTATTTACTCTAATAGCGGATCCTCTGTCCTCTTATCTACTAATTTCAGCTATTTTGTCACAGATAACAGATCCTCTGTCCGATAGGTAGTAAAATAACTATTCTCTACATTACTGCACTATTCGAACCTAATGCTTCTCGAACCCATTTGCTATTTTCGAATGCCATTCTTCTAAGCTGTAATCGCGACTGTGATTTTGGTCCATGACCAGCAATAATCTTTTTGAATTCAGACCAATCAGGCTGCTGATATACCCATTTGCCTTTTTCCTCATCAAAATACATGGTGTCGTCCGGAAGTTTAAAACCAAGCGCTAAAACCCTCGGTACATATTTCGTAAAGAAATCCTGACGTAGATCTTCATTTGTTTTCGTGCGTATTTTATATTTGATGGTGATATCTTGCTTTGAAGTGCCGGTAGTTTCGGCACTTGCAGGACCAAAGAACATTAGTAACGACTGCCACCAGCGGTTAATCGCCTCTTGCATCATTTCCCTTTGCAGTTCTGAACCTTCCGCTAATGCCATAATAATGGATTCTCCATGCTGGGCATGAAACACCTCTTCTGCACAAATACGAAGCAATGCACGTGCATAAGGGCCGTAGGATGCCTGAAGCATATTCGTTTGGGTCATAATCGCAGCACCATCGACAAGCCAGGCGATAATACCTGCATCTGCCCATGTCGGCGACTCCATATGAAACACATTATGAAATTTTAAATCGCCATTTAAGAGATCTTCCATTATGTCTTCTCTGTTTTTTCCTAATGGCTCCAGAAGATCCTCTACTACTCTAAGAAGAAGTTGACCATGACCCATTTCATCCTGCACTTTCGCCATAATGCCTAGTTTTTTCCGTAATGAAGGTGCCTTTGGAACCCATTCCTTTTCCGGCAATGCCCCCATGATTTCGCTAATGCCATGCATCGAAATAAGTTTAATTAAAGTATTTCGATACTCATCCGGCATCCAATCGTCTGCTTCTATCTTTTCCCCATTTTCAATTCGTTCTATAAAATGCTGTAATTTTTCTTCCTCCGTAAATTTAGAAAAATCAACTGTACTCATATCGGATCCCCTTTCTTTTTTCATGATGATTTCATTTTTTCATCACTTCTTTACGATGATCAATAACTCTTACAGCTTTTCCTTCCGAGCGCTGAATGCTTTTTGGCGGAAGTAATACGACTTTCATTGTCACATAGCAATAGGATTTCATTTTCTCTTGTATTTCTGCTTTTAATGTTTGTATTATTGGAGATTCTAGATTCTGTGATGTTTTATGAAAAAGCTCTTCTTTTAATTCTACGTGTAGCTCTACTTCGTCTAAGGAGGATGTTCTATGAAGTTGTAATTGATAATGAGGTGCTATTTCTTTTATTTGAATCAAATGATGTTCAATTTCAGATGGAAAAACATTGACACCTCTAACGATAATCATATCGTCAATGCGCCCTTTCACTCTCGACATGCGAGTTGTTGTTCTTCCACAAATGCATTTCGCTTTGGTTATCGATGCAATATCTCCTGTACGATATCGTATGATTGGAAGCGCTTCCTTTTTAAGACTAGTAAAAACGAGTTCACCTACGGTCCCTTCAGGCACTGGTTTTAATGTATGAGGATCAATGACTTCTACTAAAAAATGGTCTTCTGCAATATGTAAACCGTCCTGTCCAACACTACATTCCATTGCTACTCCAGGTCCAACTACTTCACTTAATCCATAAATGTCACAAGCCTTAATATCAAAAAGCTCCTCTAATGTGTTTCGCATTTCATCGGACCACGGTTCTGCCCCGAAAATTCCATATTTTAAAGAAGTCTTTCTCGGATCCTTCCCCATCTCTGCCATTTTTTCTCCAATATTCAATGCATATGATGGTGTTGAACAAAGAATAGACGGCTGAAAATCCTCGATGATAGAAATTTGTCTCTCCGTATTCCCTCCGGAGATTGGGATAACGGTAACCCCTAATTCTTCTCCTCCAAAATGAAGCCCAAGCCCACCTGTGAATAAACCATATCCATAAGCATTTTGGAGAATATCTTCGGGTCCAGCTCCAGCGATGGCAATTGCCCTCGCAACGATGAGCGCCCAATCCTGAATATCTTTTTTAGTGTATCCGACTACAGTTGGTTTTCCACTTGTCCCTGACGATGCATGTAAACGAACAAGCTCTTTTTGTTTGGAAGCAAATAAGCCAAATGGGTAATGATCTCTTAGATCTTTTTTCGTTGTGAAAGGTAATTTCTTTACATCTCCTATTGTTTGTATGGCAAGTGATGAAACATTATTTTCTTGTAGCATTTTTCGGTAAAACGGAACATGCTCATAAACTCTTTCAATCGTTTTTTGCAAATCATGAAGCTGCTGATTCTCGATGGATGTCCTTTCCGCAGTTTCAATTTCATGCAAAATCATATATTTCCTCCTTACCCAATCATTAATATGACGTATTTTTCCCGTCTGCATATTTTATCGTCACACTTTATTATAGAATACGACCTTGAATCTCAATTGTCAATTTGATTCTGAAAATTCAACCTCCTATTTTAAAAAAGGACTATGAGCAACTAGGTAGCAAACTTGGTTTTTTTCGTCCCTCATAAAAGCTCGTTTAAAATCGAGTAGGAGGAGGTGATTAACCTCCGTCCTCTCACACCACCGTACGTACCGTTCGGTATACGGCGGTTCGAAAGTTTTATGGTATCAAATTATTATATGGGAAAGTTGCTTC
>NZ_JBYSWK010000046.1:0-30006 GCF_058781025.1 Heyndrickxia sp. FW510-T9
AGATTGGATAGAATGACCCATTCCAATATCCCTTTTCGGAAAATATTTTTTAGTATTTCTACTATCATGACAAAAAGTTGCCTCATAATTAGGATAAATGGATTTGCAGATTTCTTTCGATTTTTGATGTTTCGCCATATAGAGTTCCACTGAACATAATTCGTACCAACCGTATCATTTTCAAATGAAACTCCTATCATATAGGAAGCAAAGCGGTTGTTTCTAAATTTACCATTTTTATCTTTTTGTACAATAAAAACTTTTTTAATTTTACAATTGTTGGGGATAGTACATTAGTATGGAAATTTGATATAGTGGAAGAAATAGAAAAATGTTTAATAATTTTATAGGCACTCCTATAAAAAGTTGCCTATAAAATTATTTTTATGAAACCGAATAATTGCTTATTCGTACTCATATCATAGATAAGTAGATTAACATTTTTTTATAAAAATAAGAAAGTTTTCCTGAGGTGAATTCATGCGCAAAAAGCATATCATTATAATTAGTAGCTTATTATTTGTTATCTTACTTGCATTAGGCAGTATTTTCTATTATCAGTCAACCCGCTTCAATGCCAATATCGTCATTAATGATACAAAGGTGGGGGGATTGACTGCCGAAAAGGCAATAAAAAAATTAAGTACATCCGTCTTGAAGAACGATGTCTATGTCGGAGATAAACTTATTTTGAAAGGAAAAGCTACGAAGGCTGGTTTTACGGATAAAGACCTTCCGGAAGTCAAGAATATATTAAAAAAACAGAGAACGTTTTTTCCTTCATTCAAGGCAAAAAGTTTTCCATTGCTGCCAGCTAGCTTGGATAAATACCGAAGCGAAACACTGAAAAAGAAAGTGGAGGATAAGCTCCAATCTATGAATAAGAGTTTACAAGCTCCAATAGATGCTCATGCCAAATTAGATCAAGGCGAAATAGTTGTCTCCAAAAGCGAAGTTGGAAAGCAATATGATGTGGATAAGCTATTAAAGGATTACAACAAGCAGGAATATAAGAGTGTTATTCGTTTAAAAGTACAATACTTACAGCCAATTAAGGAAGACAGTACGATTGTAAAAAATGAAAAGACAAAGCTGCAGGAACTCTTGGACCGTAACGTCGATTACAAGGTGCAGGACAAAGTTTATTCTTTTAAAGGCAGCGATGTAATCAAAAATGCAACGGTGTCAAAAAATATGAAGTATAAGATTGATACTAGCGATATTCAGGATAAGATTGCAGATATTAATCGTACGCAGTCTACACTTCATAAAAATTACTCCTTTAAAACTCACTCAGGTAAGGTGATATCAATAAAAGGGGAATCCTATGGTTGGTCGATAAATGTCGTCGAGGAAGCAAAACGGATTCAAGAAGCATTTGAAAAAGGGACTTCATCACTTCTAGCCTATAATGTCTATGGAATTGGCTGGAACATTAATGGTGTTGGCTATCATACAACAACAAACAATGGCATCGGGAACACGTATGCGGAAGTATCCATTTCGGAGCAACGTATTTGGATTTATAGAAATGGAAAGCTGCAAGTCACCACGCATGTAGTTACTGGTAGACATAACACGCATGAAGATACGCCAAAAGGTGTTTGGTACATCATGTATAAAAAAGCACCATCTATCCTCAGAGGTAGTGAAGTAGGCAATCCGAATTATTCAGTTAAAGTAAACTATTGGGCACCCTTTACGAATAGTGGCTGCGGGTTCCACGATGCCAGTTGGCGCTCAAACTGGGCGAGTACCGCCTACCTTGAGCATGGATCTGGTGGCTGTGTCAACACTCCACCAAGTATTATGAAAGTTGTGTACGATAATCTTGAACAATATGAGCCAGTTATTATTTATTGAGCGGAAAATGGAAAAATCGTTTGAATTTCAGCGATGTTAACGTGAAAAGGGGCATCCCAAAGTCGATTTTGGGATGCCCCATTTGTATTTTATGAAGGAAGATGACTTGTACTTCGTTATTAAAGTGTTCCATCTCTACTATTTTTGATCAATGGCCCGAAATGGCTGGTGAACCGCCCGAAACTGATGTGAATCGGTCCGAAATAAGAAGAGAACGGACCGAAAACTGGTGCAAACGGACCGAATTGGGTAGAAATACCTATTGGAATTGTAATTCACTACATTCTGATATACAAATTCATGAATGTGGTTTTACAAAGGATTTTGACTCCTCAAAATCTAGTAGTTTCTATATAATGTAGGATAATAATTAATCTATGAAAAGAGTGATCCATTTGATTTCTCATAAAAAAAGTAACTCAACCTTACGTCTCCGTAATAAGCGGATAATATATTTAGTAGCTGTTGGCATCACCATTTTGTTAGGACTTTCCTCCAGAAAATTTAGTTATCTTCTTCCGCTATTTGTAGCACATAACGTTGGAGATATGTTATGGGCGATGATGGTCTATTTTGGATTTCGTTTCTTACTTGTGCGGAAGAACTTGTACTCTGGTATTTTGCTCAGTATTTTGTTCAGCTTCGGTATCGAATTCAGCCAGCTTTATCAGGCAGATTGGATTAATCAAATCCGTGACACGGTTCTTGGAGAATTAGTTTTAGGCAAAGTGTTTTTTCCGATGGATTTACTTCGATATTCAATTGGAATAGTGATTGCCGCATTGCTGGACAAATTGGCACTTGTGTCCCGATAATTTTGTGTGGTGTCAGGCCCCAAATTAGAATTATTCTAACTTTGTGCCTGACACCGTTTTTATTCTACTATAGTGTTTTCACTAATACGCTAGCTATGATGACGGATGCAACGGTCACCGTTGTAAAGCCGGCTATTAACATTGGCGGTGATAATTCATTTAAGAGCAATTGTTGCTCTTCCTCTGTTCTTCCAACACTTCGACTAACCTCCTGACACAATATATAGTCTGCTGGGAAACCAAACATGGAAGTTAGTGCCATCGACATCCCCTTGTAAGGATGAACTTTAAATAATTTTGAGAAAATAAATCCTCCTGTTAATATACCAATTTGTCCAAGGATAATGATTGCTAAAATTTGCGGGATAAAATGTAAAAACTGTGAAAGGCTCACAGAGCTCATCGATGCGATAACAATAAAAATGGTACCAAGAATAGCAACACTTGAAGCTTTCGCCTTGTCCATAATATTTTCATTATAAAATTTCACTCTAGCTCCGAGAACACCAATAATTAGGCACCAAATGGTAGAACTTACCCCGGTGAAACTTCCGATAACCGTTCCAAGGGAAGCGCCTAGAAACAACTTAAATAGGAGAACATTTGCGGTATTAAATTCATATTTCTTTTTTGGCTTGCTTTCTTGGTTTTGTTGCAAAGAAGATTCTAGAGTGGAAGCAACATATTTTTTAGGATCTAGTCCTATTTTGTCTCGCAAAATAATCGCATATTTTCGCAGAAAGATAGAGGCAACCGGCATACCAAATAATTTATGAATTGCTAGCACAAGTGCCGGAATCGCAACAAGATTCGTAAAACCGAGTGTTTTTAACTCATTAGAGGTTACAATAAAGGCAACTATTCCGCCAACAATTGGCCCCATCCCTGCAACAGCTGTTTCATAACCAAAAAGCATAGTGATGATCGGTAGTACCAATGCGATGGCGACAAGTGTCCCACCTAGTGCAATAAATACAGCTTTATACTGCCTAAACATCAATGTTAATGGAATGAGTGTACCTAAATGAACCACCAATGGTCCCGTCATCAAGTTACCTATTTGACTAAAAGTCGATGTATCCACGATGTTCTTAGGGAAAATACCCGTCCAAACCAAAATTAGAAAACCAAGGATTGCAATTAACAGCATTGGCACCCTAGCTCTTGTCAGAACAGAAATAATTTCTCCTATGGCAATTAATGCTAATACTAACATTGCCGCATATACTGGTTCATTGATCGTCATAAATTAGCCTCCTGTATTAAAAGTATAGAAATATTTATTATGATTATTCAGATATTTTAGTAAAAAAGATATCCGAATCGTAATAAAAAGAACCAAAATAATTACCGAATGTTAATCGTGAAATCAGATTTACTTAACTTTTGGTTGTTTAATAGTTTTGATTATAAAATATATTCTGTGAAATTTCTATACCCTTTTTGAACTATTTAAAAAAAGACTATGTAAAGAAACGATCCTCAGCAGTTTATTTCTAAAAATCTCTAATTACAACTCCATTTTTTTGAAAAATGGGTATCCCTTTACAGCTAAAATTACTATATTCCATATGAAGGCAAATTTAGGCTGGCAGTCAATGGTGTAAAGGAATATATTATAGGAACTATATAACCTCATGATTAAGTACTGCTAGTAATTTGCACAAATTTATTAAATCGAGAAAGGCTTTTTTCTTAAACCTTGTTACTTTCCTTATTCGACTTAGTTAATGCTAGTCTACTCCCTTCTTAGTCGATTTTAAGATTAGGAAAAGCAACAATCTATACGAAAACAGCCAATAGGAAAGGAGAGATGAAACATGGCAAAGGGAATTGATTGTGCAACGAAATTAACGGCTTCTTCTGCAAAATCCTTAGCGAGTACAGGTATTACACATGTCGGTCGATATTTAAGTGATAACTGGAAAGGGCTAAAGAAGGAAGAAGTGGCAGCAATTCAAAATGCGGGTATGCAAATTTTTAGTATTTATGAAACCAATCCGGTATATGTAGGTTATTTCACGTCAGCTCAGGGAAAAGCGGATGCTTTGGCAGCGGAAAACTATGCGAAAGCACTTGGACAACCTAAAGGGAGCGTTATTTATTTTACAGTTGATTATGATGCAGTGAGGGCTGAATTTGATGCAATTCTAGCATACTTTAAAGCAGTAACAACGGCATCGAATTATTACAAAGTAGGCGCATACGGTTCCTATTCTGTACTGGATTATTTGCATAATAATAAAATAGTTGATTACTATTTTCAGACATATGCATGGTCGCGTGGACAAGTAGCTGATTTCATTAATGTGCACCAATATCAAAATGATACAACCTTAGCAGGGATCGCAGTAGATTTGGACGAAATCAAAAAAGCTGATATTGGAGCATGGGGAAAGACCGACGTATCCACTTCAACACAAAAATCCAAACCAGCTACACCAGATAAAACATCTACTTACACCATAAAAAAAGGCGATACATTCTGGGATCTGGAGGAAAAAAACAACTGGGAGCACGGAACACTCCAAAAATTAAACCCAAACGCCAATCCAACTAACTTACAAATCGGGCAGAAAATAAAGATCCCAACGAAATCAAAACAACAAGCAGGTTCAACACCAATTTACCATACTGTAGTAAAAGGCGACACAGTATCCGAATTGGCTTTAAAATATGGATCCACCATCAATCAAATTCAATCTTGGAACAACCTAGACAAAAACTACACCATCTTTATCAACCAAAAACTCCGGGTAAAATAAAAAAGGTAGTGCCTGACAACATGGTTGTCAGGCACTCTTTATGGACAAATGGGGATTTTGTCCACTGGAGGTGGACAGTGTAATCGGCGGATTATTGCATGTAAACCTAATGTATTATCGTGTCTAAATGATTAAGGAAGCTAAAAAGGAACCGGACAATCTTATTCAGGAACCGCACGAAATGTAAGGGGAACCGGACATTTATTCAGGAACAGCACAGGAACGTTAGTCGAACCGTATGTTTTTATACAGGAACAGCACGAAATGAAAGACGAACCGCACATTTTATTCAGGAACAGCATGAAATGAAAGGCGGACCGCACATTTTATTCAGGAACAGCACAGAACGTTAGACGAACCGTACATTTTATACAGGAAAAGCACGAAATGAAAGGCGAACCGCACGATCTTATTCAGGAACGGCACGAAACATTAAATGAACTGCACGAAATAACCGATGAACTGCACGAATTGGGTATAAATACCTACAAGTAACTCTCACTAACTTATAAAATTTCAATAAAATGGAATATAAAATTCACTCATAAAAATTTTACCTATAGTAGTTTAAAAGTTTTGGGGAGATTATTACTAGACATAGACAGAGAATTATTTTGTCACAAATGAAGGATATTTGTAAAAATAGTCGAATAATTTAAACAAAATTAATTTTGAGGTAATTGTATGATAGCGGAAAAATTGTTACTCCATATTCTGATTATTATAGCACCAGTACTTATCTATAGTATGATTTTTGAAAATCGGCGTATCGGGAAATCACCTTATACTATTGGAATCTTATATGGTATTTCAAGTTCACTTTGTTTACTATTTTCCTATGTAGAAAAGGACATTTTTTGGGATCTGCGACATATCCCATTAGTATTATCATTTTTATATGGGGGGCCGGTTTCCGGTGCTATTGTTTTCATGGCCATTTTTATTACAAGAACTTATATAGGTGGCGATGCACTCCTATACGGTTATGTCAATTTATTCTTAACCTCAACTGTTCTTTTAATTTGCTCAAAATTCTTTATAGGGATGCCAAGACGGAAACGACTGTGGAATGCAGTAATATTAGGATTCTGGCCAGAGATCAGTCAAGTAATTGTGTTATTCTTACGACAATTTTTTCGACACGACATTAGTGTCCAAAGCAATCTGTCTATTATCCTCATTTTCGGATTGATTCAAATAACGGGTATTGGTATTACTGCATGGCTTCACGAAGCGATTATCGAAAGAAGTTTGGTGAAACAAGAGATTCAACGAGCGGAAAAATTAAATACTCTAGGAGAACTTGCTGCTTCCATCGCTCATGAAGTTCGCAATCCATTAACGGTTGTAAAGGGATTTTTGCAGTTGATGAAGAAGGAGGAAAAAGGTCGCAATTACGAATATCTTTCCTTAGTCTTAAACGAATTGGGAAGGGCAGAAGGGATTATTAGTAACTATTTAAACTTTGCAAAACCACAAGCATTTCAAAAGCCAGAATATGTGAAGCTGGATCATGTGGTTTCGGAGGTTGCCTTTTTACTAGAATCAATGGCTATCAAAAATGGAGTTGGATTGGAACGAAATGTTGAGGAAGATATTGAATATCAATTAGACAAAAATCAGTTAAAGCAAGCACTTGTCAATCTTATAAAAAATTCTATTGAAGCCACGCCTAGTGGGGGGAAGGTTAACGTTTCATTAGCTCAAAAAGATGAGTACATACATATTGTCATTAAGGATAATGGGAAGGGGATGACAGAGGAGCAGTTGTCCCGAATTGGAACACTATTCTATACAACGAAGGACAAAGGAACTGGTCTCGGCACCACTGTTTCCTTGAAAATCATAGAATCAATGAACGGAAAAATTAATTACAGCAGTTCACCAAATATAGGAACAGAAATTAACATCATTTTTCCGAAAATTGGATGTTTATAAGGTGTCAGGCACCACAAAGCTGGTGCCTGACACCTACATAAGATTATTTGAATCTAGTATTTGCATGGAATATAGCATGCATCCGGAGAGCACCAAGATGAGAACGATATAAAGTACAAAGACTATGAGTTTATCTTTTTTTGTTGTTTGATGATAAAATTCTATTTTCATCTGTTGATTCTCTATTTCTTCTTTTGCTGAATAGATTGGTTCTTGATCCAACTGCCCTCCATATAAGGATTCCAGTTGGGCAAGAATGATCCTATAAGCATGCATCCTTACTACATATATAGATTCTGAAGTTGGATCACGTTTTTCCGCTAACGCATTATTCGTGGAATGGAGAATTTCTTTGTATTCATACATCATTCCATTTAGCCATGCTAGCTTTTCAGAATCTTCCTCTATATTTTCATAAGTGCTTTTAAGATTTTCCCATTCCTGTACTCTATCCTGCCATTCCAAAAATTGAATATGCAAGTCCTTTTCCTTTCGATCTTCTCTGAACATCGCGAACACCTGAAATATTCCGAATATGACGAGAAGGATAAGGAGGGGTTGCGGCTTGATGATAGCTACGATGGCAAGCAATACTAGCCCTAAGATGACTAATTTTTTACTAAGCATTTTTGCTATGTGGCCGCCATCCAATGGCATCATGGGTACAAGGTTAAATAAATTGATCATCGCACCTACCTGGAATAGAGCCATCCACAACAAATTATGTGTTAGGAAGTAAAGAACAATTAATGGCACTATTGATATTAATCCGGCCAGTGGACCCATATTGGAAATATACACATCGTCCTTAATAGATTTCGGTTTTTCTTTTATACCTACTGCTGCACCTACAAAAGGAATAAAGACGGCTGGTGTCGTCGGGATTCCTTTTTTCCGAGCAGCGACCATATGTCCCATTTCATGTACGAACAACAAATATACAAAACCGACCCCAAATTTCCATCCAAATAGAAGTGCATAAGCACCAATACTAATGATTAAGGAAATCAATGTATGGAGCTTCACAATTTTTAACACGACTATTACATATTTTAATTTCGTTAGTAATAGTAATAATCCCCCAGCAATGATTCCAAATATGTTTTTCTTTGCTTTCATATGTACCTCCTTATCTATCAAAATTATACAATGATATAGGATAAAAAGATTTCTTTTTTTTTCTTTGTGGCTAAAATTGCCCTACATGAGGGTTGCAGGTAAACGGATATGAAAAAGTCATTGATAAGAATGTTACGAAATAGGCACAAATACCTATAGGAACTTTGCGAATGATAATAGAATTTTATTAAATAATGTAGAAACATAAAGGGCGATGAACTTTACTCCTCGTCCAAGACAAGAATGGAGGAGAAGAATTGGAAAAGCTAAAAGGAAAAAAACTGAAAATAGGGGATACCATTGGTATAACTGCACCAGCAGGACCAACTAAAGCGGAGAAGGTGCGGGTGGCGATTCAAGCGACTAAAGACCTTGGATTTCATGTGAAAGTGGGAAAGAGTTGTTATGAGCAGTACGGTGGCTATTTGGCTGGCACGCCTGAAAACCGGGCGCAAGAGCTAAATGAGATGTTTATTGATCCAGAAGTGGATGCCATTCTTTGTTTGCGCGGAGGATATGGATCTCCTCAATTACTTTCCCTATTAAACTATGAAATGATTTCACAACATCCCAAATTATTTATCGGATATAGTGACATTACCGCATTACATATTGCGCTTTTACAGAAAAGCGGTTTGGCTACAGTTCATGGGCCAATGGCAACAACTGAGCTTATCGACTGTGATAATTATACAAGAACGTCATTACTGGAAACATTGATGAATCCTCAGCCACCAGGAGTCTTAGAAAATCCTTGCGGGGAAGAAATTATTACGCTTGTAGATGGAGTGGCAGAAGGAGAAATTGTTGGGGGAAATCTTTCTCTTGTCACAGCACTGATGGGAACACCTTATGAAATAGATACAAAGGGGAAGATTTTATTCCTAGAAGATGTTGGTGAAGAACCGTATAAGGTCGATCGTATGTTAACGCAGCTTGCATTATCAGGAAAAATCGAGGATGCAACTGGAATCATTTTCGGGACGTTCACAGAAAGCGAATCTCCAAATTATGCCCATGGATTTGATATTGTAGATGTCTGTAAAAATATAGTTGTGCCATTTGGAAAGCCAACCATTTATAATCTTCAAGCCGGCCATTGTAAAGCAAAAATTACATTGCCATTTGGTGTAAAAGCGAAACTCGATACTACAAATGGGCACCTAATAATTGTAGAAAGTGTAGTGGTCTAATAAAGGACAATCAAAAAAAGAATTTTTAAAAGCAAGAGGAAAAATAACTAGTAGCAGCAAATGTTTTAAATAGGAAGAAATGCACATAAATTTAATAAATGAATTCAATCTGAAAGGATGGGGTCTAACCAAAAAACTTCCAATTGGTCTGCCTCTGTTACTTGCGATGTAAAGTCAAATTTGTTTCACGCAATTTTGAATGAAAAGCGAGGCATTTAAACATGAAAAAAAAGATTATTATTTCTATTGTTAGTTTGATTGGTGTATTCATTTTGGCGGTTGGCGGCTATGCTTACTATCTCTTTCATTCTGTAAAAGAAACCGCCAATAAAATGCATGAACCGGTTAAATTGGATACCCCTCATAAAACACCAGTAATTGAAAGCACTGAAAAAAGTAAAAACAAAGTAGTTCCAGAACCGATTTCAATCCTATTATTAGGTGTGGACGAACGGAAAAATGATATTGGAAGATCCGATACAATAATTGTGATGACACTTAATCCCCAGAAGAGTACGATGCAGATGGTAAGTATTCCACGAGATACGCGGACAGAAATCGTGGGGCACGGTACAGTAGATAAAATTAACCATGCCTATGCATTTGGCGGTCCGAAAATGTCGATGGAAACCGTTGAAAATTTCTCAGGAATTAAATTAAATTACTTTATTCGGTTTAATATGGAAGCATTTAGTGCTTTAGTGAATGCTGTTGGTGGAGTGACGGTCCAAAATGATCTTGAGTGGGTAGACAATGAATATTCATTTAAAAAAGGGGAAGTTCAATTAAATGGAAAAAAAGCATTATCGTATGTTCGCATGCGCCATGAGGATCCCAATGGAGACTTTGGTCGCAACCAGCGGCAGCGCCAAATTATCACAGCAGTTATAGATAAAGCGGCCAGTATTAAATCTGTCACGCGCTTCAGCAACATCTTAAAAGCCCTAGGAAATAACGTTAAGACTAACCTTACATTCGACGACATGATGAAAATCCAAAAAAACTATCGCAACTGCCGCAACAACATTACAGAATACGAAGTAACAGGAAATGGCACGATGATAAAAGGGATCTACTACCTAGCAGTACCAGCAGAAGAAAAGGCAAAAGTAACAAAAATGCTAAAGGGCAACCTAAAATAATAGGTGCTGGTGGACAAATTACCAATTTGTCCACCCCAAAGGAGCCCCAAGCATTAACCAATGGAAGAACGATGTAATAAAGTGGATATCCTATATGTGCAAGAACCATGCTATTATCTTGTTAACAATTTCGGTGATGAGTTTGTTTCGATATTATCAATTACGAATGAATATGTGTGTCCCATCATTCCTTAAAGTGTAAAATAAACAGCTTGTTTCCCCATTTGTTCCCAAGATTGAATAAATGTTTCTTTGTCGACTTGTTGATTTTTTTGACCATATGGATTATTTAGGTAAATATATTTATCATCGTAACCAGTAATGACCACACTATGTACGGAAAAACTAATTTTCACTTTTCCTGTAGGGGTTGTCCAAGTTTCCATGTTAGTAACTGGTGCAAAGGTTGAAGTCGTAATCACCCAGACTGGTTTATCCTCCCCAACAGCTTTGATTACCTGATTAAAGCCACTTCCAGTAATATCTTTAATTTTCGATCTATCTACATACTTTGCTGCAAGATCTACAATTGGTTCATGATAAACACTCAAACCAGGTTTCGAACCGGTTACATCTCCAACAAAACCGTCATGAGGGTTTCCTCTCATTCCATTTTCATACGTAAGAGGAACTCTTTTAAGATTACTCGCTAGTTCATTTTTCGTAATGGTAATTCCATAAAAATTTAATATCATTGCAAGTGATGTTACTTCACAACCGTTATATAGTCTTGGGGCATCCATTTGATTGATAATGGGGACATCTAGGAGTTTTGTTTTAGGAATTGTAGTTTTTTTTGGTTTCTTTTTTGACGACTCTATGATAATAGAAGAGGTTTTGGGAGATTCGTATTCGTTTTCCAAAACAGATTCCGCTTTATCATTATTAGGTTGATTAATAGTAAAAATAACTATCATCATAATACCAAATATTAAAAGACTAAATGAAATACTAATTAAATCCTTTTTTTGCATGAGTCATACCCCTCCCCTAAATATGAATCATAGCGTTATATACTTAAAAAATAGTTAAAAATTGTGACTTAAGAATTATAAAGGACAGTTTCCAGGATTTCATACAACACGAACAATATTTGTCCATATGGAGTGGACAAAGGTCACGAAGGTCCACGATTGGTGCCAGACACTATTTCATGGGTTGTAAATACTGATTTATTAGTATGGGATTTGGTATATTCTCACTAAATAAAACGATTTTAAGGACATGGGACTTGACCCTTTGTCCCGCTAATGTAGGTGTGATCATGAGAGAGCAGAAAAAATTGAAAGATGCGGTCGGTGAAGACCCGAAATAAAATCATTTATGCTGCAGAGTTTGTCTTTTTAAAAGAAGGTTTCCCCAAAAAGTCGGTGAAGCAAATTATGGTTGAGGCGGGAATAGGCTATGGAACTGTCTATGGGCATTTTAAGGGGAAAGATGATCGGAAATCAGGTCACGATTATAATAGACAATAAGTCGGATTAATATTATAATTCCATTAAAATAAATATACTGAATATTCTTTGAAATTTTCATAAACAAGGAGATAATATTGATAATAGAAGGTTAAATAGCTATCAGTTTTGAAAGCGCCATTAGGGTACTTACAATATTAACATACTTATTTAGGAGGTAAACATCATGAGAAATTTTGAAAGTAGTTTAGAATTTGCTAGAAAAAAAGATTTAGAGGATCCATTGAACCATTTAAGAGAACGCTTTTTTATAAAAGAAAATGAAATTTATATGGACGGTAATTCCTTAGGATTATGTTCAAAGGATGCAAAAGAGGCAGTTTTACACGTATTGGATGTGTGGGAGAAGCATGGGATTGGCATTTGGGATGTGGAGGATAGCCGTTATTTCCTTTATCAAAATGTGCTTGGAGAAAAGCTAGCTGAATTGATTGGTGCGGATGCGGATGAAGTTACCATTATGACAAATACTACCATCAATATTCATCAAGGAATCAGCACCTTTTATCGGCCTACAGCGGAACGTTATAAAATCCTAGTGGATGATTTAAATTTTCCTTCCGACCGATATGCTGCTGACAGTCAGGTAAGGTTAAAAGGATTGGATCCTACAGATGCTGTGAAAGTAATCGCAAGCACGGATGGGCGTTTTCTTTCAGAAGACGCCATAATTGAAGGAATGACAGATGATGTTGCCCTAATCTTACTTCCTTCGGTTTTATATCGAAGTGCACAGTTGCTAGATATGGAATGGATTACTAAAGAGGCACATGCGAGAGGAATCATCATCGGCTGGGATTTATGTCACTCGATTGGGGCTATTCCACATGATTTTAACAATATTAATCCTGATTTTGCTGTTTGGTGCAACTATAAATACCTATCAGCTGGTCCTGGAGCGATTGCAGGATTTTACATAAATAAAAAACATTTTCATAAGGAACCAGGCATTGCAGGGTGGTTTGGAAATAAAAACGAAACACAATTTCAGCTCCGTCATGAGTTTGATCATGAGCTAAATGCCCACGGTTGGCAAACTGGTACACCGCCGTTATTATCGATGGCGCCGCTAGAAGGTGTGTTAAATATTTATCAGGAGGCGGGTATGGAAAAAGTCAGAGCCAAGTCGTTGGATATTACGGCATATTTGATGTTCCTCATCGATAATAAACTAGCAAAATACGGCTTCTCAATTGGAAACCCGCGTGAGGATCACCAGCGTGGAGGACATGTAAGCTTGGAGCATGAAGAGGCGTACCGAATTTGTAAAGCATTGAAAAAACATAAAGTGATCCCGGATTTTAGAGAGCCAAATGTCATCAGATTAGCGCCGGTAGCACTCTATGTTTCGTATGAAGATGTTTATAAACTAGTAAATATTATTGAAGAAATTGCCGTAAACCGCGAATATGACCAATACGGTAATGAGCGCACGCTTGTCGTGTAAGGTACACTCGTGGACACAGGGTACTAGCACTATTTTTAGTTGTTGGAAATTGAGAAGAACTTTTCCTTCTAATAAGAAGCGCAATTCAAACAAAACTCGTACATAACATTTGCATTGTGCGAGTTTTTTGTTTGAAATTGATGAGTCCGATGCAGAATAGAATGTTGCGGATGTGTAATAGTAGTTAAAATTAAGCCTCTGAGGGAATCCTCGGAGGTTTTTATTATAAAAAGTAATTTGTTTTTAAAAATGTTTGGAAGAATAGCCCGAAAATAGTGCTAAACGGCCCGAAACGTTAAATGAATGGCCCGAAAATGAAACCGAACAGCCCGAAATGAAGCACAAACGGACCGAATTGGGTATAAAGGCCTAAATGCACGCTTCATTTAACGGTATAACAAGATTTACCAATATTGACGGAAAATTTCACGAATGGATCTTACTAAATCAGCCATTCAAAACTTATTAATAATGGACATAAACTGATAATGACAACATATTATAACACTAGGATAAAGGTGGACAACATTCAATGATGATACGTGTCTAGGTCTTAAGCATTATTAGGACCTCCATTCATTTCTAATTTTCACTATTTTAGGAGGGATAAAAATGCCCAATATTTTATTAACTCGCATCGATAATCGTCTTGTACATGGACAAGTTGGAGTCACTTGGACAACTTCGCTTGGGGCAAATTTGCTTGTGGTTGTAGATGATCAAACAGCCAATGAACCATTACAACAACAATTAATGGAAGTTACCGCTAAATCATCAGGTGCAGATATCCGTTTCTTTACCGTTCAAAAAACCATTGATATCATTCACAAAGCAGCGGACAGACAAAAGATATTTATCATTTGTAAAACACCTGAAGTAGTTCGGCAATTAGTGGACGGCGGTGTTCCAATTAAGGGTCTTAATGTAGGAAACATGCACTTTTCAGAAGGTAAAAAGCAACTCACGAAAAAAGTATATGTAGATGATAAGGATCTAGAAGATTTACGTTATATCCAGTCAAAAGGTGTTAACGTATTTATTCAAGATACACCAGGTGATACAAAGCATTCTATTAAATAGGGAGGGAAAAGGGTGGATATTACATTAACGCAAGGGATCATTCTTGCACTCGTCGCCATTATCTGTGGTTTTGACTTTTGGTTGGAAGGCTTATTTATCTTCCGTCCAATGATCGTTTGTACCATCACCGGAATTGTTTTAGGAGATGTACAACTAGGGGTTATTGCAGGGGGATTAACGGAATTAGCATTTGCTGGTTTAACACCAGCCGGTGGTACTCAGCCGCCAAACCCAATTTTAGCAGGGGTCATGACGGTTGTTATTGCACATACAACTGGTCACAGTCCAGCGGCTTCTATTGGACTTGCATTACCATTTAGTTTCTTAATGCAATATATTATCTTATTCTACTATTCTTCTTTTTCTGTATTTATGGGGAGAGCTGACAAATATGCTGCGGAAGCTAATACAAAAGCATTTGCAAAAATTACTGTGTTGCCAATGATTATTGTTGCATTAACTTATGGAGTAGTAGTGTTCCTATGTGCTTACATTGCACAAGCTCCAATGAAAGCACTTGTAGCTTCCATGCCAACTTGGTTAGGTCATGGATTTGAAATTGCCGGTGGTATCTTGCCAGCAGTCGGATTTGGTTTACTATTAAAGGTTATGTTAAAAGGAAAATTCATGCCATATCTATTGATCGGATTCGTTGTTGCTACTTTTATCCAATTTGGAAACTTGTTGCCAGTTGCAGTAATTGGTGCCGCAGCAGCAATCTACCAATTCTTCAATGATAAGGAAAAACAAAAGCTTGAGAAAAAGCTGGAAGATAGTGTTAATACGGGAGGTGGCTATGAAGATGGAATCTAATACAACTCAGAACCATGAAGAACAACGTGTGTTATCAAAAAAGGATATTACGAAATTAGGTTTGCGTTCCGTATTGTTACAAGCAAGCTTTAACTATGAAAGAATGCAAGCAGGTGGTTGGTTGTATTCCATGCTGCCGTTTTTAAAGAAAATTCATAAAAACGATAAACAAGCATTGTCAAATTCCATGAAGGATAACTTGGAATTCATCAATACAAGCCCTCCAATGGTATCATTCTTAATGGGTCTTTTGTTATCTCTTGAAGAAAGCAAAGAAGATCGTAATACAATTAAAGGCTTAAAAGTTGCTTTGTTTGGTCCAGTCGCAGGTATTGGAGATGCAATCTTCTGGTTTACCATTCTGCCAATCGTTGCAGGTATTACAGCATCATTTGCCAAAGACGGAAATATCCTTGGACCAATTATTTTCTTCCTGGTATACGTGGGAATATTCCTCCTCAAAATTTTCTGGGCGCATTTGGGATATAACTTAGGAACGAGAGCTATCACGGTCATTAAGGATAATTCGGAGGTTATTTCAAAAGCAGCAACCATTCTTGGTGTAACTGTAATTGGCGGTTTGATCGCATCATACGTTCATATTGATGTGGCCGCAGCATTTAAAATAAGCTCAGGACATAAGGTTTTTTTACAAAAAGACTTTTTTGATAATATTTTTCCCAATATCCTACCTTTCGGGTATACGTTCTTAATATATTATTTCTTAAAACACAAGAAAGTAAGTCCAGTACTTCTTATTGTTGTAACATTTGTACTTGCGATTTTTCTTTCCTACTTAGGAGTACTTTAAGTTGAAGAAAATTATCGTAACAGGTCATGGTCATTTTGCGACCGGACTGCTAAGCGCAGCTGAGCTTTTAGCAGGGAAAAATGAAGATGTATTCTATGTCGATTTTCTAGAAAGCGATTCCGATACATCTTTAAAAGAAAAGCTTAAAAAAGTTGCAATGGAAAACGCCGATTCCGAAATTCTCTTCTTCTGCGATCTAGTTGGCGGAACACCATATAAGATGGCTGCAACCTTAGCGTTTGAAAACAATCGTTATGAGGTTGTGGGCGGATGCAATATCGGGTCGCTAATTGAGATTTTATTTATAAAGGAAAGCTATGAAATCCCTGAATTGGCGCAAAAAATTATTTCCATCAGCCATTCTGCAACTGGATATTTCGAAAAGAAAATAACCAAAAAGGATGAAGAGAATACAGACGGAATTTAAAGGCAAGGTCCCTCCATATGAGGGACCTTTTCGTTCTTTTAAAAAAAGAAATAGATTCTTTCTTTTCACTGTTTCTTATTTCTTTTCTGATTTTTGGTTTTACTTCCTTTAAGGTTCCTGTATTGGGATGGTGACATATTGGATACCCGTTTAAAGGACTGTGCAAAGAAAGATTGTGATGAAAAGCCGGTTATCGCTGCAATATTGGAAATCGGGTAGTTTGTGGTTTCTAGTAATATTTTACTTTCTTTGATCCGTGTTTGAATTAAATATTCAATCGGAGAAACGCCCACAAGCTTCTTGAAGGAATGAGCTAAATAGTATTTATTCATATGTCCCGCTTCTGCTAAGGTATCTAGATTGATATTTTCGCGAAAGTTTAATTTAATATAATTTTTAATAAAAGCGATATCTTTGCTAATTTTCCCCGTAGAGGTTTTTTCTAGGGTGAACTCTTTCTTTCTCATCATTTTTAGGAGAAGTATTTCTAAAATATTATGGATTATGATTCCATAATCCTCCTTCTGGTTTTGAACTTCTTCTATTAATTGCTGAAGAAAAAAAAGGTACGTCTTTTGTTCTTGCTTGAAATTATAAAAGGTGACTTGGGAACCTAAATCATTCGGATCCATGAAGGCAATACCTTGAATGCCAAGTGCTATATACTCTAGCCTATCTTTGACAGATGATTTTTCCGTATGTTCTATATTAGGATTGATCACAATTAAATCATGTTCTGTTACAGGTATCTCCTGATTAGAAAAGATAAAGGTTCCTTTCCCTTTCGTTATGTATAAGATTTCGGTGAAAGGATGGGTATGAATAGTACTATGCCAATCCTTATCATATCTTGCTTTCGTTACATATAGAATTTTTACAGCAAGATGATCTCGCTGGAATTGTGGAATTTCTACGATTACATTGGACAAAAACTTTCCCCCTTTATGCTATAACTAATAGTATATTATTTTTACTGAATTTTCACAATCTAGAGCAAGATATCTAAAAAATACAACAAGATGTATATTGTGAAAGCGTTTTTTCGTCTCTATACTGTTAACTATAAAAGGGAAAAAGCTTAAGCGGTAAAATAGTACAACTAATCTTATATGAGTTAGTGATTCCCCCTGCTTCGCTTTTACTACTGTAGAAAGCGATATGAAAAGGAGAATCTCCTACTTGATGTTACTTATGCCGTTTAAGAAAAAAAGGGGGATAAAAAGGTGAAAAAGAAGTTCTTGATAGGTGGAATGATCGCTTTATTATCGTTTAGCTTGGTTGCGTGTAAAAATGGCGACGATCAGAAAGTGGATGCTAATGGCGATAAAAAACAAGTTTTGCATGTAGCAGCACTCGAGTCTGCGTATGGGAAGGACATGTGGGAAAAAATCGCTGATGCATATGAAGAGGCCAACCCCCATGTGAAGGTGGATTTAACGGTAGATAAAAACTTAGAAGATGTTATTAGTCCGAACATGAAGGCAGGAAATTATCCTGATGTTGTACTGTTAGCTTCTGGAAGAAAATTAGCTCTTACAGAAACAATGATAAAAGATAAAGCATTAGAAGATATTACAGATGTACTCGATAAAAAGGTCTATGGAGAAGATATCACAGTAAAAGATAAGCTTATTCCGGGCTTTACCTCTACACTTGCAACCAATCCATATAATGATAACAAGACTTATTTGGCACCAATGTTCTATAGTCCTACAGGATTATTCTATAACCAAGCATTATTTGAAGAAAAGGGCTGGGAAGTGCCAAAGACATGGGATGAAATGTGGGCTTTAGGAGAGAAAGCGAAGAAAGAAGGTATTTCTCTATTCACTTATCCTACCTCAGGTTACTTCGATGCATTTGTCTATTCCTTGCTACTAGAAGCAGGCGGCCCTGATTTCTACAACCGTGCAATGAGATATGAAGATGGTATTTGGGAATCTCCTGAGGCGACAAAGGTTTTTGATATTGTCGGAAAACTAGCAAAATATACAGCACCAACAACGGTTGCGAATGGAAATGATCAAAACTACAAAAAAAATCAACAACTAGTGTTAGATAATAAAGCCCTCTTTATGCCGAATGGTACATGGGTGGTTGGAGAAATGAAGGATGCGCCAAGAGCGAAGAATTTTGAATGGGGTATGACTGCTTTACCGGCTATAGAGGATGGCGGCGACAGATATGCTTTCACGTTCTTTGAACAAATGTGGATTCCATCTCAAGCAAAAAATAAAGATGCAGCGAAGGATTTCTTAACGTTTGTGTATTCCGATAAGGCAGCGGATATTTTCGCGGAAGCAGGGGCTATTCAACCAATTAAAGATATATCTAGTAAACTAACAGGCGATAATAAGCTTTTCTATAGTATTTATGATAACGGTGCGAAAGCCGGTATGGGTGGATTTGCAGCAACAGACCCAGTGGAAGGTGTCAGCATGGGAGATACTTTATTTGGAACTATTGATAGTATCGTTTCGGGAACTAAAACGGTAAAACAATGGCAAGATGCTGTTGAAAAAGCGAGTGATCAATTGCGTTCTGTTTTGAAATAATAATTTTTGGGTTAGTAAAAAAGGTATTTCAAAAGTTTTAGAGAAGCTAAAATGAATAGTTTTATAAGGCTGTTTTCGTATAGGTTGTGGCTTTTCGTATATTATTATAAATCCTAATTTAGACCTAGCTTCGGGGCATCTTTTCTTAAGAAGGTATTCATTCTTAACTTTAATTGGGTTGAATATAGGATTTCGTGTACGAAAGCAATAAAGCTTATGAAAAGAGCCTTTATAACAATATAACGGTGAGCTTTATTTCACCGTTATATTGCTTTCATAGGGGTGATTGTAGTGAATAAGAGAACAGAAAAAAGATTATTTATTATTATTTGTACAGCACCAGCACTTATTTTGTTTGCGATATTCATGATTGTTCCTACGATAGATGTATTTAGGATGTCTTTATACAAATGGGGAGGATTTTCAAACAACAAAGTATTTGTTGGCTTTGAGAACTTTAAGATTTTATGGAATGATATGAAATTCATTCACTCCCTGCAAAACAGTATTGTCCTAATTGTCATGGTGACGATCATTACAATGGTGATTTCCATTTTATTTGCAACCATATTAACGAGAGAGAAAATGAAAGGGAATAGCTTTTTTCGGGTTATCTTTTATATTCCCAATATCTTATCGATTGTGGTGATCGCCGGTATTTTTTCTGCTGTCTATGACCCAACAACAGGGTTATTAAATAACCTTTTAGATGTTTTTAAATGTAAATGGCTTCAAAAGATGTGGCTCGGGGATCAGAAAATAGCCATTTATAGTATTGGAGGGGCCCTAGTTTGGCAAGCAATTGGCTACTATATGGTCATGTATATGACAAGTATTGCAAGTATTCCGGAAAGCTTTTATGAAGCGTCTGCTCTGGAGGGAGCAGGGAGAATTCGACAATTTTTCAGTATTACGTTGCCATTAATTTGGAATAACATTCGGACAACCTTGACCTTTTTTATTATCAGTACCATCAATTTAAGTTTCCTGCTTGTACAAGCAATGACAGGTGGAGGGCCGGATGGAGCTACAGAGGTATTTTTAAGTTATATGTATAAGCAAGCATACACTAATTCTTCCTATGGATATGGGATGGCGATAGGGGTAGTTATCTTCTTATTCTCATTTGCATTATCTGCAATTATTAGCTTAGTTACCAAACGAGAAGTGCTGGAGTATTAAGGAGGTTAATTATTTATGGAAAAACAAAAAGGGATGAGTACAGAGAAGCTATTCCGCCTGTTTATGTATGTTGCACTTGTAACATTAGTCATTTCCATCATTGTTCCCGTAGGATGGGTGTTTTTAGCTTCACTCAAACAAAATTCGGAATTCTATGGCAGCCCATGGGTGATGCCGAAAGGATTTCATTTTCAAAACTTTATAGATGCCTTTGAGAAGGCAAATATGGGCATGTACATGCTAAATTCCGCTATGGTTACGGCATTGGCACTTCTTATCTTGTTGATTGTTGCATTACCTGCAGCATATGTGTTAACAAGATACACTTTTAAAGGTAGGAAGATCATCCAAACATTGTTTAAAGCCGGATTATTTGTCAATGTGAATTACATTGTCGTTCCTATTTTCCTTTTGTTATTAAATGGTGATATCTTTTTGCGGCAACAATTTGGAGATGGATTTTTACTAGATAATCTTTTTGTACTAGCAATTGTTTATGCTGCAACGGCATTGCCATTTACCATTTTTCTACTATCTAGTTATTTCCAATCATTGCCTTCCACTTTTGAAGAAGCAGCATTAGTAGATGGAGCTGGGTATTTTAAGACAATGGTTAGTATTATGTTTCCAATGGCTCGGCCAAGTATTATTGCCATCATCTTATTCAATTTCCTATCCTTTTGGAATGAATACATTATTGCTTTGACTTTGTTACCTGGTCCTAACAAAACATTGCCTGTCGGACTCATGAACTTAATGGCTGCTCAAAAATCTGCTGCAAATTATGGCCAATTGTATGCAGGAATGGTCATTGTTATGCTGCCCACCTTGATTCTCTATATTTTAGTGCAAAAGAAGCTAACGCAAGGGATGACGCTTGGAGGATTGAAAGATTGAGAGAAAGTGAAATGAAGTGGAGGGGGCATTTTGATGCATGCTAGACTTCTTGTTGTTTTAAAGGTACTTGCATTTTTTATTTGCATCGCACTTATCTTATTTGGAAATAAAACTGTCGGAAAACTCAATTTACTCGTCATGTTAATTGGATTAGCGGGTCTTTTGGGACTTCTCTATGATTACAATCGAAAGTATAGCTAGGGTAAACATGGGGACGGTTCTCTTGTTCCTTTAGGAAACAAGAGAACCGTCCCCATGTTCCAAAACAAAATGGAGGGTTTTGAATTGAGTATAGATTTTAGTGTTAAAGGAAATCAATTTATGATTAATGGCGAACCGACCCAAATTATTTCAGGTGTTATTCATTATTTTCGTGTCGTTCCGGAGTATTGGGAAGATCGCCTGATTAAACTGAAAGAATGTGGGTTTAATACAGTAGAAACCTATATTCCGTGGAATTTACATGAACCTTTGGAAGGGAGCTTTTGCTTCGACGGGATTGCGGATATTGAAAGGTTTATAACCATTGCGGAGAAAGTCGGATTATATGTAATCATACGTCCAAGCCCGTATATTTGTGCTGAATGGGAATTCGGCGGGCTTCCTTTTTGGTTATTAAAGGATAAACATATTCGTTTGCGTTGCATGGATGCTCTTTTTCTGAAAAAAGTCGATGCGTATTATGATGTATTAATGCCAGTATTAGTTCCTCATCTTTGTACAAACGATGGAGCAATAATTGCCATGCAAATTGAAAATGAGTATGGTAGCTACGGAAATGATCAGAAATATTTACAGTATTTAAAACAGTCTATGGAAAAAAGAGGCATTGATGTTCTACTATTTACATCAGATGGTCCAACCGATAGCATGCTGCAAGGTGGCATGACAGATGGCGTATTAGCAACGGTTAATTTTGGGTCAAAGGTAGACGAATCCTTTTATAAATTAGAAGAATATCAACCGAATCAACCGTTAATGTGTATGGAGTTTTGGAATGGCTGGTTTGATCATTGGGGGGAAGAACACCATACGAGGGATGCACATGATGTAGCAAAAACACTCGAGGAAATGCTCCAAAGAAATGCCTCTGTCAATTTTTATGTATTTCACGGCGGAACCAACTTTGGTTTTTATAATGGAGCTAATCACGGAGAAAAATATGATCCGACTATCACTAGCTATGATTACGATGTATTACTGACGGAAAATGGAGTTCCGACAGAGAAATATTTTGCAGTTCGGAAGGTTATAGAAAAATATGTTCCACTACAGCCACTATCGTTACCAGAACCAATACCTGTCAAGGATTTTGGAGAAATTCAACTGACAAAATCGACGAAACTATTTGAATCACTCAATGTACTCTCGACACCAACAGAGCGAACATGCCCGGAAACGATGGAGGAAATGGGGCAGGATTACGGATTTATTTACTACGAAACAACCGTAAGCGGTCCACGTGATGAAAACAAATTGGTTTTACAGGACGTTCACGATCGTGCATTAGTATATTTAGATGGGCGTTATATTGCAACGGTGGAAAGATGGAATCCTCAGGGAATCACACTGGATATTCCTAAGGAAGGTGCAATATTAGGAATTCTCGTCGAAAATATGGGAAGAATCAATTATGGACCATTTTTAAAGGATTATAAAGGGATAACGGAAGGTGTGCGTCTCAATGGACAATTTTTATTCCATTGGATGATTTATCCGATACCTTTAAATGATCTTACAGCACTTACTTTTTCAGATCATTTAGACGAACAACGGGGCCCGCAATTTTATCAAGGAGTCTTTACCGTTGACCAACCAGCAGATTGCTTTTTAAATTTTGCAGGCTGGGAAAAAGGAGTTGCCTATATTAATGGATTTAACCTAGGAAGATATTGGGATATCGGTCCCCAACAAACATTATACATACCAGCTCCGTTACTTAAAAAGGGAGAAAATGAAATCATCCTATTCGAACTTCATGGAACGAACAAATCAAGCATACATTTATCAGATACACCTGTTTTAGATAAATGGTCCATATGTAAAACTAAAGATGGCCTGATGGGTTGACACTACAACTTTCGGAAAATATAATTTAGTTACATTACTATAAAATTATAAAACTTTAAGGTTTAAAGGAAGGTAG
Source organism: Heyndrickxia sp. FW510-T9 (assembly GCF_058781025.1). NCBI lineage: Bacteria > Bacillati > Bacillota > Bacilli > Caryophanales > Bacillaceae > Heyndrickxia > Heyndrickxia sp. FW510-T9. The sequence goes on from NZ_JBYSWK010000046.1 coordinate 23,669, forward strand.
TACACGATGAAACCTTTGCAATCTGAAAGTGTGATACCACTTTATCACCAGTTAAAGGAAAGACTAAAAGAATCCATTGACAGTGGCAATTGGATACCAGGGGACAAAATTCCGTCGGAAAATCAACTTATGGTTCAATATAGTGTGAGCAGAAACACGGCAAAAAAAGCAATTGAAGAACTTGTCCAAGAAGGTGCACTATATCGCATTCAAGGGAAAGGTACGTTTGTTTCGAAACCGAAATTACAGCAATCCCTTATGGGTTTTTATAGCTTTAGTAAGGTATTAAAGGAAAAGGGAATGAACCCTAAGGATGTTATTCTTGCGATCAATGAAGTTACACCATCTGCTAAAGTAAAGGAAGGACTTCAATTACCGAATGATAATCCTGTAATTGAAATGAAGCGACTACGTTGTGCAGATGATGAGCCTTATATCCTTGAATCGTCCTTTATTCCAAAAAGCATTATTCCTAATGTCGAAATGCTAAAGAAGGTCGGACATATTTCCCTATATGATTTATTAGAACAGGAATTCAATGTTGTCGTTACTCGGGCAAAAGAGGCATTTGAACCTGTAATAATCCGTGCAGAAGAAAGCAAGTATTTGCAAACAAAGGAAGGACTACCGGCATTGTTATTAGAGCGTATCGCATATGATGCGAAAGGAGTACCTGTCGAGTTTTGTCATTCCATTGTTCGTGGTGATCGCTGCCGTTTTTACACAGAATTAACTTAAGAGATGATGAAACAATATCAAAAACTCATAGTATACACACTATGGGTTTTTGTAATTATGGAATTACAAATTTAGGTAGGATTCTATATTTCATACAGACTAAATGAGTTGTCCATTTCCATCATGAAAGGTATGTTAATTTTTCAAACGTATGTGAGAGCACGGATGTTTGAAAAAGGAAGGAGAAGAACAAATTATGAGTATACCATCTAAAAAGCCTATAGTCGTAATAGCATTGGTTACTGCTGTATGTATGCTAGGGAATGAGATGTTATTTATCGTGTTACCATTACACTGGCACTTCTTTGGATTGGAGTCTCTGTGGCAGGTAGGTATTCTGTTGTCGGTGAATAGGCTTATCAGAATTCCAATGAATTCCGTTGTAGCGTATTTTTATAGAAACGTAGGAAAACGAACCGGGATTCTTATAGCTGTCATATTGGCGGTAACCTCGACGTTTGCATACGGTGTTGCAAAGGGTTTCTGGCTACTTTTACTAGTCCGTTGTTTATGGGGAATAGCATGGTCATTTTTCCGTTTAGGTGGATATTTAACGGTCATTTCTTGCAGTTCTGCTAATACAAGAGGACAAAATATTGGTCTGTATAATGGACTTTGGGGCATGGGAACATTATTCGGAATGCTGTTTGGAGGTTTGCTGACAGATTTGATTGGGATCTATACGGTAACAACGTTATTTGCTGTTATAGGAATGCTTAGCATTCCATTTGCTATTTACTATGTACCCAATACGAAAGATACTACTACTAATAAGCAGCATGGTAAAAAGACTCACCCTAATATTTGGAAGGACAAAAAGAATGTATCATCATTCGCAACAGGACTATTAACAGCATTTATTATCTTTGGGGTATTTGCTTCCACTTTAAGTAAACTTACGGAATTCCAAATTAATCATCCACTAACCTTGTTAGGTTTTTCGATTGGAGCGGGTTCTATTACTGGAATAATTCAAGCCATTCGAACGGGTTGGGAACCCTTTCTCGCTCCGTTCATCGGGAAATGGTCTGATCAAAAATGGGGAAGAATTCCACTTCTCATTATTGCATTATTTATAGCTTTCTTTTGCTTTATCTTATTGCCTTTAAAAATGCCGCTTTTTATTTTTCTCTTCGTAGTCATGTTCTTTCAGCTTACAACAACAATGTTAATTACGATGAGTGATTCGATTGCAACAGATCAGGTATCCGGCACGGAACATGTAAAGATTATTGCATACTATACATTATTCGTGGATATTGGTTCTGCCTTAGGTCCATTATTAGGTTATGTAATTATGGATGTATTAGGTATTCTATGGATTTATTGGTTATCGAGTATCCTGATTCTCCCTCTAGTATTCTATTGGATCTATGTTTATAAAAAAGAAAAATCGTTTCAAAATAGAACCATAAATGAATAGACTATCAAACTGTAGAAAGTGTGATAGAACACTAGAAGTCAGCTAGTGGAACGATATAAAGTTGTTAAAATAGTATAAGTGTGATATTTTCTGCCCTTCGATACACTTTGTCGCATGGCTAAAATTTCACATTATACAATACAACAATGTGTTGACCCAACAACCCAATGTAGGTATAATAAGTTCTAGAATTGAATTTGCGCAAAATTCATCTAAATCCAATTATCTGAATGATTGGAATGATTAAATTTTAAATGTAGCTAGACTTTTATGGGGAAAATACTATTAACTTTTAAAAGCTCAAAATCTATTAATCTAAAAAATAATCTATGTTTAGGTTTGAATTTGTAAGTGAACTAACTTACACGCTTCCCTTGTAACTGGATATTGAAAGGAGCGTTTGGATGGGTGTTTATGTGATACGAAGAGTATTTGGGATGATTCCGATGATATTCATCATTACTATAATTGCCTTTTTAATGATGCATGCGGCACCTGGAGATGCCTTCTCTTCCATTTTGAATCCAAAGATAAAAAACATTAATGAACTACAAGAGGCATTACGTCATGCAGCTGGATATGATCAACCGCTGATTTCTCAATATCTTCATTGGATAAAGAATTTTTTCATAGGTGATTGGGGTTATAGTTATGTAAAGCATGAGCCTGTATTGGCAATGATTACACCCGCCCTTATCAATACGGTGATCTTGTCCTTAATGGCTCAAATTATCTCTATAGGGTTAGGGATTCCAATTGGTATATTGCAGAGTCGTTTTCCGTATTCAAAATTTGATTATACAACATCTACCATTCTATTTATCTTTTTTTCTATACCGTCCTTTATCTTTGGGATTATTTTGATTTATGTATTTGCGATCAATCTAGGTTGGTTCCCAGCGCAAGGTGCAATTGGGTTTGGTTCAACAGCTGGATCTCTGGGTGATCACTTGTATCACGCATTTTTACCTGCAGTTGCGCTCATATTATTAAGTTTTGTTGCTCATACAAGATACATAAGAGGTGCAATGCTGGATGTAAAAAGTGCCGATTATACCCGAACCGCATATGCTAAAGGGCTAAAAGAAAGTAAGGTTTTTACAAAACATGTTTTCCGTAATGCGATGATTCCATCTATTACACAGTGGGGATACGATATAGCGGCAATTGTTGGTGGTTCCATCATTTTAGAGGGACTCTTTCAATACCAAGGTATGGGCCTTCTTACCATTGATGCAGTAAATAACCGGGATTATCCCGTTATTATGGCCACTACGATCATTTATGCTGTTGCTATTCTTATCGGAAATTTAATTGCCGATATTTTGTATGCGGTAGTAGATCCACGTATCCGTTACAACAAGTAGTAGAAAGAGGTGGAAAAATGAAAGCTGCGATTCAAGAACAAAATGAATTTAATTCTGAATATTCTATCAAGCAACAAGAAGTGAGAAGTCCATTTCGTATGGCATTAAGAAGGTTTATGAATAATAAGCCGGCGGTGATAAGCTCCATTGTTCTGTTCCTTATTTTCATCATGACTTTGGCAGCGCCGTTAATCACTCATTGGGATCCGACAAGTCAAGATCTAACATCGTCCGATCTTCGGCCATCATCTGCACATATCCTTGGCACGAATAATACGGGGCAAGATTATTTTGCAAGAAACATTTATGGTGGACGAGTTGATTTTATGATTGCCATTGTCGACATGGTTATCATTATGGGGATAGGAATTATTCTAGGAGGCTTAGCAGGATATTATGGTGGATGGGTAGATACAATTATCATGCGGGTTGTCGATGTTATGCTTAATTTTCCAAGTTTGCTGCTTATCGTCATCCTGAGTGCATTTTTCTCCACCAACTCTGTATGGCTATTAATTTTTATCATTGCATTTACTGATTGGTCGGGAATTACCAGATTTGTGCGCGGACTCTTCTTGAATTTGCGCGAACAGGAATTTGTACTAGCTGCTAAAATGTCGGGATGTAGCGTTTGGAGAATTATTTTCAAACATTTCTTACCAAGTGCAATTGGTCCACTAGTAGTAAATGCGACCTTTTTAATGGCAGGATTAATTGGTATGGAAGCAGCTCTTTCGTTAATTGGATTCGGTGTTCCACCCAATACACCATCTTGGGGGAATACATTAAATAGTGCCTTAGATTATTTTACATTGCAATTTAAGCCGTGGGCATGGGTACCTCCGGCAGGGTTGATTTTTATTACTATCCTTTGTTTCAACTTCATTGGCGATGGTTTGCGTGACGCATTTGATCCAAGCTTTGAAAAATAATAGCAAATGGAAAAGGGGTATACATTAATGAGAAAAAGCGCATTTATGTTAATGGCAGTTTTACTCAGTTTGTTGTTGATCATATCCGGATGTTCAAAGGGATCCGCAGGACAAGCTGGGGGAACAAGCGGGGAAGACAATGGCAAACCGGTTGATGGCGGAACATTGAACATGGCGTTTGGTGCAAAGGAATTTAACGATACATTGATTCCTGGTCTGGCAAACGATGCATTCAATGCGAATCTAGTTAGGATGTTATTTGACGGTCTTGCCGATCAAAATGGAAAACTAGAGCTTGTACCTCGTTTGGCTGAAAAATGGGAAGTTTCAGAAGACAAAATGTCTATAAAGGTTACTTTAAATGATAAAGCAAAGTGGTCCGATGGTGAACCTGTTACTTCAGATGATATTCTGTTCACTTATAACACTCTCGTATCACCTGAATTATTGAAAATTGGCGGGGATGGTGGAAGCGCTTTAAATACTTTAAAAGGATATAAAGAAGTTTCAGAAGGAAAAGAAAAATCTTTTGAAAATACAAAAGGCTTCGAGAAAATTTCCGACAAGCAGTTTACATTAAATTTAAGCGAGAAGGATGCTGTATCCGTACCAAACATCCTGACGCAACGCATATTGCCTTATCATATTTTAAAAGATAAGCCTATTAAAGACTGGCAAAATCTTGATTATGTTCAGGCACCAAATGTAGTTTCCGGCCCATATAAAGTGAAAAAGGTGGAAAAGCCAACCACAATCATTATGGTGGCGAATAACAATTACTATATTAGTAAGCCGCACATTAAACAAATTGTGATACAGGGTGTAAACGTCGACGTTGCTCCAGGATTATTCGCTAAGGGCCAATTAGATTATATGATGAAAGGCTTTAATGTGGCAGACGTTGAGAATTTGAAGAAAATTCAAAATGTCGATGTGATTGCTAAGCCTGGAGATATTTTTGAATATATTGGGATGAAGCTTTATAAACCTCAGTTCAAAGATCTAAAAGTTCGTCAAGCATTAGAGTATGCATTACCAAGAAAGTTAATGTTAGATTCCATTTATAAAGGAAATGGTGTTCTGTTGAGCGGTCCTCTTCCTGAAATAATTTGGGCACATGCATCTAAAGAAGACGGAATAAACCCTTATGAATACGATGAAGCGAAAGCTAATCAGCTATTAGATGAAGCTGGGTGGAAAAAAGGTTCGGATGGAAATCGAATCGACCCAAATACAAACAAGTCAGTGAATTTGCGTCTAACTTATACTCAAGATTCGAAAACAGCTCAAGCGATTGCAGAATCTATTAAGAAATACTTTGGAAATGTCGGTATGCAAGTGACACTTAACCCTCAAGATGGTACGACGAAAAATGCTAAGCTGCAAAATGATGATCCAAGTATCGATATGTGGATTGGTGCATGGGGCGGCGACGGTGATGATCCTAGGGGTCTTTGGTCAAGTGATGCAGCCTATAACTGGGAACGTTGGAAGGATGCAGAAAACGATAAATTGATTAAAGACACCTATGCAAGTGATAGTGCTTTTAACGCAGATGACAGAAAACAATCCCTAATTAATTGGCAGTTGCGAGTCAATGAACAATTACCATTGCTGTTCTTGTGGACATATGATGATGTAGCTGTAAAAAGTAAAAGATTACACATTCCACAAGATGATTTGATTGATATTGGCAGTTTATACAATCCGCAAGATTGGTGGCTTTCAAAATAGAAAAGCGAAAGCGCCTTGCTCATCGGCGTACGGATGAGTGAAATTTGAAGTGTAATTTCACCTTCGAAGTCTTCGACTGAGATAAAGGAAACACGGCGAGGGACGAGTCGATGTTGACTTATCGTAGGGAGAAGACGTAGAAAT
>NZ_JBYSWK010000047.1:0-29165 GCF_058781025.1 Heyndrickxia sp. FW510-T9
AAAAAAATAATTTTTGATAGCACCTTGAAATCATATATGGATTTACAAGAAAAGTCTCAACGATTCAACCAAAAGAATTTTATAAGTTTCTAGAATGCGAACAGATATAAGCTGTTCTTTTTTTTGTAAACACAATCGATAACCAACATGCATGAATATCATGCAAATATACAATTGGAAGTTATATAAATGGAGGAGTATGATAGTAAGGTAAAAAGTAATTTAGTGAGGTAATGCGATGGAGTGGCATCAAATTCATTATTTTCAAATGGTTGCAGAGACCGAGCATTTTACTCGTGCGGCTCAGAAATTATCTATTTCTCAACCTGCTCTTAGTCGATCGATTTCAAAGCTTGAGGAAGAGCTTGGGGTGCAGCTATTTGACCGAACTGGGCGAAATATTGTTTTAAATAAGTATGGAAAAATGTTTTTACAACGAGTGGAGCGATCTATTCACGAAATTGAATTAGGCAAAGAGGAAATACATGACATGATTCATCCTGATCATGGGACAATCTCATTATCCTTTTTGCACTCTTTAGGGATTAGCTTTATTCCAGGGATTCTGAAAGTATTTTTAAATAAATTCCCAGAAGTAAAGTTTCATTTAAGTCAATCGGGTTCCCATCAAGTTTTCGAGAAGCTTATGACAGGAGAATGCGATATTGCCCTAATATCCTATATGCAGGATGGTAATGAGCTTCAATGGGAATCATTATGGTCAGAGGAATTATTTTTGATTGTTTCTGCAAATCACCCATTTGCTCATTTAGATGAAGTTAATTTGGTTGATATTAAGGAAGAGCCTTTTATTGCTTTTAAAAATGGTTACGGACTACGGACGATTGTTGATAATCTTTGTTCCGAAGCAGGTTTTACACCGAATGTAGCGTTTGAAGGAGAAGAGATTGGAACGGTTGCGGGTTTGGTGGAAGCAAAATTAGGAGTATCTATTGTTCCAGATGTAAAAGTATTGGATAAAAATAAAATCAAACTCATTCGTATAAAAAATCCGGTTTGCATGAGGGAAATCGGGATCACATGGAAAAAAGGAAGATATTTATCGCCTGTGACAGAAAGGTTCATTGAGTTTGTCAAAGGTCTTTCTAAAGTTCGGAAATATTAACATAGTAAAAAGGAGTTAATCAGTCATCATGGGATATATTGAACGTGGTACCGCCAATTTCAAAAAAACAAATTTAGCACTATTTGCAGGCGGTTTCAACACATTTGCCATACTATGGAGTACACAGCCATTACTTCCGGATATTGCGAAGGAGTATCATGTTTCACCGGCAGTTTCTAGTTTAACGTTATCGTCGACCACTATTGCACTTGCAGTTAGTATGCTACTTACAGGTTCACTCTCAGAAGTATATGGGCGCAAATCAGTTATGACAATATCGTTAGTGGCTTCATCGATATTAGCTATATTAACAGCGTTTAGTCCTAATTTTCATTTATTACTTTTACTAAGAATTCTTCAAGGTATCGTGTTAGGTGGATTGCCTGCAATTGCGATGGCTTATTTAGGTGAAGAAATTGAGCCAAAAAGTCTGGGAATGGCAATGGGGTTATATATTAGCGGAAACTCCATCGGTGGTATGGGCGGTCGGATCATCAGCGGTGTGCTGACTGATTATTTTAATTGGAGAATCGCTATTGTTGTCATTGGAATTATCAGTTTACTTGCGAGTCTGTTGTTTTGGTTTACTTTACCGAAGTCAACCCATTTCGAAGCACGAAAATTGGAGATTGGAAAATTAGGAAGGTCTCTAATTAGTCAATTTAAAGAACCGGGATTAATTTATATATTTGTTATTGGATTTTTATTAATGGGAAGCTTTGTATCTTTATATAATTATATTGGTTTTCAATTAATTGCACCACCATATTCCTTAAGTCAAACTTTAGTTGGTTTTATCTTTGTTGTATATTTAGTTGGAACATTTAGCTCCACTTGGATGGGGATGCTTGCTGATAAGCATGGCAGAAGAAAAATCCTCCAAGTTTCACTTGGCATTTTATTAATTGGTGCACTTATTACTCTTAATATGAATATTTGGTTAAAAATTATCGGTATTGCCATCTTTACATTTGGATTTTTTGCCGGTCATTCCATTGCAAGCGGCTGGGTTGGAAAACTTGCATCACATGACAAAGCACAGGCATCCGCACTTTATTTGTTCTTTTACTATACTGGTTCAAGTATAGGTGGAACCCTTAGCGGAAGCTTTTATAGTAATTTCGGCTGGATTGGTGTAATAGGGATGATCGCTATTTTTGCTATTATTGCCGTATTATTCTCGATACGTTTAGCTATGATATCAAAGAGGAAGCTTCAAGTTTCTTCCCATCGTGTGTGAAAAAAGTACCTTCTGAAAATTTTATGTTTACTTATAAGATGTAAAAAAATAACCTATTTAGACGATTAAAATATTAATGCAATTCACGATAAAATGGTTTGGAGTAATTCCAAGCCATTTTATTATTTGTATCGGTTGAATTTTCTATATGGAAGTTGCTAATCTATTATTATTTATTGATGGAAATGTATCTTTTGAATAGGTGAAATTGTCTATTGATAAGGCTGTTTTCGTAAAGTTTGTTGCTTTTTTAGTGTAATTTAACTCTAACATTCTGAATTGATTGTAGCAGAGGGCACTTGACTCCTGCGGGAAAAAGAGGGAAGTGGGAGATCTCACAAGCGGTAACGCCGAGGAGGGTCATCCCTCCCCGCGGAAAGCAAGTGCCTAGAGCGGAAATCAACATGCGAAAAGAGCCTTTAGATACAATGGTTTGGGGGTTTCAGACGTAGGATCTAAATAACAAGAAAAAGTAAAAAATCTTCTATCCGAACATTTTTTTACTTCGAATCATCTGTGTTATGATATTAGAATAATAACTGGAGGGTTGTGGACATGCTGAAAGAAAAGATAAAGATCGAGGTTATTCAAAAAGTAATAGACAATTGGAGAGGATTCTTTCTGCCATACCAAATGGTATTACACGAATTAGAAAGTGATTTCAAGATTATTGACTTAGAGTGGAAAACACAACATGGCTATTCCCCTATTGAACATATGAAAACACGTATGAAAACAATAAAATCTTTGGTGGAGAAAATTCAAAAAAAAGAAATTCACTTAACACAAGAAGCGGTAAGGAATGAAATAAGAGATATTGCGGGTGTTAGAATTGTAACAAGTTTTATTGAAGACGTGTATATGCTAAAGGAGCATATTGAGCAACGTGAAGACATTCGAGTGATACGCGTAAAGGATTATATTCAGGACCCAAAAATGAGTGGATATAAAAGTCTGCACCTGATTGTAGAAACTCAAGTCATCCTGTCCAAAGAAATATTATGGGTTCCTGCAGAATTACAAATTCGTACATCCGCTATGGATTTTTGGGCATCCACGGAACATAAACTAAACTATAAATATCAAGGCGAGACTATACCTGAAGAAGCTAAAAATCAGCTCATAGAGCTTGCTAAAACTTCTTTCTTAATGGATAAGGAAATGTCAAGATTAAGAGGAAAATTACTATCCAATTAAGTAAACGAAGAGACATAAATCCCCGAATCGTGACACTTTCCTCGTTCATTTTCGTGAATAAACGCATTATTTTCTTAAATTTAATTCTTACAAAAATAATTGTCTTTAGGATAGTTATTGTGAATTTAAAAGGGACTTCGCTAACATGACTGCTTTATAATTACGGTTGATAAATACAGCAATATATAAAATTCAACGTTACGAAAAATTAATCGGATATCAAAATGAGCTAGATTATCTCAAGCTCATTTTTTATTTGGCTGTCTTCGTAAAGTTTTTGCTTTTTTAGCGTAATTTAACTTTAACAATCTGAGGTCCTGCAGGAAAAAGAGGGAAGTGGGAGACCCCACAGGCGGTAACGTCGAGGAGCTCCATCCCTTCCCGCAGAAGCAAGTGCCTAGAGCGGAAATCTACGTACAAACTTTATATCCTTAAAAAGACACAAGGGTTTCAGCAAGTTCAAAGACTTCCGATTCATTATTAAAAATTGAGTGGAAAACCTTTCATTTGATTTTTTATCAAAAGGGGAGTAATATAATAACACAAGCTGCGTTGTACGTAATCATAATAAAGTTTTAACCTTTGAGCTGTAACAGGGAGTTTAATATCGGAACGGGAATGACAGGCCTTTGTCTATACGACATGGAGGACACGCAGAAACGTTTCTGAGAACACCCACTTTGAGGAGTGGTGGTTTAAAACTTTCTTATCATTAAATTACGGCAAAGGCGGCTCCTTACATAATGAACCAAGCTAGTTTCTAAGCGAAACTGGCTTTTTTTGTTTTTATAGTAATGAATAGAGCAATGAACTTAGCTAGTTTTCTTATGGTGCTTAACCTTTGCAAAATGAAGTTGGTACAATGCAAATAATTGAGGAAATAATATTGCAAATTTCGTGAACAATATGTTGGATTTTGGATATTATAAACTAATAAGTTGCATTAAACCAACAAATTTGAATGAATATAAAAAATATGAAAGGAGTGTTATCATGAAAGAAGTAGAATTACGGAAACAAACTACTCAAATTTCAACTAAATTTATGAAAGAAAGATCTAAAAGATTGATGATCACCTTATCACCCATGGTTATTTTACTAATATAATAAAATTTGTTCTTTTCTTTTCTAAAATATGTGCTACTATATGTATATAAATGAATATTTGATCACTAGGGGAGTCTGAATAGACTGAGACGGATATGATCTGGACCCTTTGAACTTGATCCAGTTAGTGCTGGCGTAAGGAAGTGCATGATTTTATAACGATAACATTCTTTTTATCATTGTAAATGCAACCCGTCCTTGCGTGAAAAAGGGCGGGTTTTTTGCGCATTCCAATTAAATATTAATATTTGCTAGGGGAGCCGAGTGGCTGAGAGAAATCGTTGGATTGAAACCCTTTGGACCTGATCCAGATAGTACTGGCGTAGGGAAGCGGTCGATTGATGTTGGTTTATACAACTTAGATTAAAACCGCTTTCTTATTAGAAAGCGGTTTTTTTTCCCATATTAGTGATTATTGTTGATTTATAGCCTTATGAATACATGTGAACGTGTACGCATAAGACGTTAAAAATGTTTTTAAATTTTAATAAGCAAAATGGAGGAGTTCTTTATTATGAGTAAGGTAAAAAAAATGACATTAACTTGTGTGATCATTGCCATCACCACATTAACTAGCAATATGGTGTATATTCCAGTTGGTTTTGCAAAGATATTTCCTATTCAGCACATGGCAAATGTTTTAACGGCAGTTCTCTTAGGACCGATGTATTCTGTTGCACAGGCATTTATTGTATCCCTAATTCGGAACATGGCGGGGACAGGTTCGATTTTCGCTTTTCCAGGAAGTATGATTGGTGCCTTCTTATCCGGAATTTTGTTCATGAAAACGAAAAAGCTTTTGTGGGCATTTGCTGGTGAAGTAGTAGGGACTGGTATTATTGGTGCTATTTGTTGCTATCCGCTAGCCACACTTATCCTTGGTCAAAAGGTAGCTGTTTTTGGATTTATCCCGGCATTTATCGTTAGTTCTTTTGGAGGTGCGGTTATTGGAATAATTGTTTTAAAGGTGTTGCTGAAGAATCAAGCACTTCAAGGATTTATTCGCAAATATAGCATTTTCAATCGTGAGCTTTAATTCACAGGAAGGAGCGATGAAAAATGACTTTTTCCGAAAGGTTATTTCATAATGTTCAACCAATCTGGAATCAAAATCACCAGCATCCGTTTGTACAAGGAATAGGGAGTGGGACACTTTCAAAAGAATTGTTTAAAGAATATATGAAACAAGATTATGTATATTTGATCCAATATGCAAAGCTCTATGCCATTGGTGTTCAAAAAGCAAATGATCTTGTATCAATGACAAAGTTCTCTCACCTATTACATAACATTCTACATTTTGAAATGAATGTACATCGGGAATATGCTAGTCAGTTTGGCGTTACAGTGGAAGAACTGGAGCAAACAAAACCGACTCCAAACAATTTAGCGTATACGAGTTATATGTCTAGTGTTGCCCAAAATGGAACGCTTGCGGAGTTAATTTCATGTTTGCTGCCTTGTGCGTGGGATTATTGGGAAATAGGAAAGCATCTAAAAAAACAATATGGATCTGGGTTGGAACATAATCCGTATAAAACTTGGATTGAAACATATTCCTCCGATCAATTCGGTTCCATTGCCCTTTGGTTAATCGAGTTATTAGACGAAATAACTTTAGGGAAATCAGAGGAGGAACTAGCTGTACTGGAAAATCATTTTCAAACTACATCAAAATATGAATATTTATTTTGGGAGATGCTTTATAACGGTCAAGATTGGCCGTTATAGAAGAATCCTTTCTTATACATATTCATTCTAGGTAGATGGAAAAAAGAGCTTTTCAAGAAGGGAAACAGTAAAATGACACTTCAATTGGATAAGGTTTCTTTTACCTATGAACATAATCCAATCATTAGCAATTTTTCTTTAACGGTATCAAAAGGAGAGTTTGTTAGTTTAATAGGAAAAAGCGGTTCAGGCAAAAGCACTATCTTAAAACTAATCGCCGGCCTGCTTCAACCGGAGATGGGACAAATTTTGATAAATGGAGTGATTCCGACTCCTGGAAGCTCCGGATATATGCCACAGCAAGATTTACTTCTTCCGTGGAGGACTGTATTAGAAAATTTAATGCTGTGTTCAGAAATTCGAAAGGGAAATTCTTATACAAAGGAAGAAGTAAGAGACTGGCTTCAGAAAACGGGACTTACAGAATGGGAAAATGCGTTACCTAAACAGCTTTCTGGCGGAATGAAGCAACGTATCGCTTTTTTGCGTACCATTTTGACAGGGTCAGAAGTACTGTTATTAGACGAACCATTCGGAGCGCTGGATGCTTTTACAAAGCGGGATATGCAAAAATGGCTGCTTTCTATTTGGCAAGAACTCGACAAAACGATTCTTTTTATTACACACGACTTAGAAGAAGCGATTCTTTTAAGTGATAGAATTCTTATTCTTCATCCACAACAAGGAGTGGAGGAATTCAAAGTAGATTTACCTAGACCGAGAGAAGCAGAGATGATTTATACAACAGAAATGGTTGAATATCGTCAAGAACTAGAGAGAAGGATTACAGATGGACTGGTTTAAACGTTTTAGACAACAATACGGTTTATTTATCATCGTTTCCATTCTTTGTTTGTTGATTTGGCAGTATCTCGTACATTCAGGTAGAATCCCCTCGTTTATCATTCCAACACCTATATCGATTGTGCAAATGATGATACATTACCCACATGAATTATTTGTCGTTCATTTAGGAGCAACACTAAGAGAAGTTTTAATAGGTTTTTTTCTTGCACTTATTGGAGGTATTGGAATAGCCGTGACCATGTATTTTTCAAAGCCAATTGAGAAAGTAATGTATCCGATTGTCCTTATCTCACAAACGATTCCTATTATCGCTCTTTCTCCAATTTTTATTCTTTGGTTTGGCTATAGCCTTTGGAGCAAGGTGGCGGTAACTATTTTAATTTGTTTTTTTCCAATCGTATTAAATTTTTATGATGGGTTAAAGCAAGTGAACAGGGAATACAGCGATTTACTACAAACAATGGGTGCAACTAGATGGCAGCGATTTGTGAAGATCGAAGTTCCATTCGCTTTGCCTTATTTATTTTCCGGTATGAAGCTGGCAGTTGTTTTTGCGGTTGTTGGTGCGACGATTGGAGAATGGCTTGGTGCAAGTGAAGGATTAGGATATTACAGCCGAAGAATGTCCGGGAATTTAAATGCAGAAGGGGTTTTTGCAGCGGTAACCATTCTTTCCATACTTGGAATGGTACTGTTTATCATTATGAGTTTAATAGAGCGAAAAATATTATCTTGGAATAGGAAATAGGTGATATTAATGAAAATATGTTTAAAATTACTGATAATATGTGCCCTTGTTTTGCTTGGAGGATGCACACAAGGTCATGGAGCAAATACAAAAGACGGTTTACAAAAAATTAGCATTATGTTGGATTGGTATCCAAATGCGGTGCATTCAGCTATTTATACAGCAGAAGCAAAAGGCTATTTTGCAAAAGAGGGCTTAGATGTTGATATCAAAATGCCTTCCGAAACTACTGATCCATTGAAGCTTGTTGCCGCTGACAAGGTAGACTTAGCGATAAGCTATCAGCCACAGGTTGTAATGGCAAGAGCAGAAGGAATTCCTGTAATTTCTATAGCAGCACTTGTTAGGCAACCATTGAATTATTTAATGGTGCCGAAAGAAAGCGGAATTACGAGACCAAAAGAATTAGAGGGAAAAAATATTGGGTACTCTTCCTTGGAGTTCGAACAGGCTGTTTTACAAACAATGGTAAAATATGATGGTGGAAATCCAGATAAAGTAAAGACAACAGATGTTGGATTTGATCTTATTCCAGCTATAACAACAAAAAAAGTGGTTGGAATTGACGGAGGATATATTAATCATGAGAAAATCCTTCTTGAGAAAGAAGGTCATCCAGTCAATGCTTTTAATCCCGCTGATTATGGTGTGCCTAATTACTACGAATTGATTTTAATTACGAGTGAAAAAGACTGGACCAAAAAGAAATCCACAATCAAAAAATTTTGGAAGGCAGTCGCAAAAGGTCAAGCAGATGTAACGAAAGATCCAAGTGCTGCATTAAAGACACTTTATAAACATGAGGATTCAACATTTCCACTTGATCATCAGGTAGAAACGAAAAGTCTAAATATCCTCTTACCTATAATGAACAGTAAGACGGAGAGCTTCGGATATCAGGAACAATCTGTATGGACTAACATCTCGAATTGGTTATACGATAAAGGCATGTTGAAACAGAAAATAGATGTGAAGAAAGCATATGTTAATATGGATTAATTATGTTTATTGTCGGACTTCCTTTTTAGGTTGCATGCTAATAATGCATTTTTAAGCAGAAAAGACCTCATCTCGAGGTCTTTAAACTTATATATTGTAAAGTTTTTTTAATTCAGGTTTCCCCTTAAAAACACCGGAAATCTTAATGGATTTAATCGTCTTTTTCGCTAAATCTACATCAATATCATCATCTAAAACAAGCATTCCAATCACTTTGAGGTCCAACATTTTGTTTTCTGCAAATAATCGTGTAAGCGTATTTTTATCGTATCGGCTTATTCCGAGAACATAAGATTTACTTGTAATAACCGATTCAACCTCTTTTGAATATGTTGATAACTGATTTCGAACAGAGGTCTTAATAAAATCAGTGCGATTTGAAAAAAATCCTTGTTCCACTAATAAATCTACTTTTCCTAAATCTACAACATTCATATTAATAGTAATCTTTTCTGTTATTTCTGCCATCCTCATACCATCCCCTTACCATCTAAAATACATATAATTATCTTAACACAGATGAATGTTCGAATAAATAGAAAATACAAATAATTAATAAAGGAAATTTATTAATTTGTTTGTTATAGTAAAAATACTAAAATTTAAAATGTAAGGTACAATAAAAAGAAACAGAAAGGAATTGGTGAAATGGCAGCTACTCATACATTCTCAAAAGGAGAGGAAATTGCAAATTCCATTACCCATGGAATAGGTGCCGTTTTAAGTATAGCTGGTCTTGTTCTACTAGTTTGCTTTTCCGCTATCTATGGAAATGCGTGGCAAATTGTCAGCTTTACTGTCTTTGGATGCACCATGCTCTTTCTATATTTGTCTTCTACACTTGTCCATTCATTGAGAAAAGGTAAAGCGAAGGACATATTTGAAATTCTAGACCATTCGGCCATTTACTTTTTCATTGCAGGTACTTACACACCATATTTATTACTAATTGTTAAAGGTTGGGAAGGTTGGACGATGTTTGGAGTCGTGTGGGCGTTAGCCGTATTGGGTACCCTTTTCAAATGTTTTTTTGTGAAAAAATATCTCTTTACATCCACGTTACTGTATATTTTAATGGGCTGGTCAATCGTTATAATATGGAAACCAATTATTATGAATTTGAACCCGGTCGGATTACATTTGCTAATTGCCGGTGGAATTGTCTATACACTTGGATCAGTTTTTTATGTATGGCGTGGATTCAAGTATCATCATGCAATCTGGCATGTATTTGTTATGGCAGGTTCGGCTTGTCATTTCTTCGGAATATTGTTGTACCTAAAATAACTTTAACAAAACTATTATTCATAGTAAAAACAAGTTTATTTCAAAAGAAAAACACATGAAAATACGTTTTCATGTGTTTTTTATGGGAAGTTTTTTGAGTGAGGAAATAACGTCTTGGAGTTTTGAAGATGGGTAAAAATACCCTTAACTAATTAACTTTTTACTATTAGATAAAGGCGCTTTCCCCGTTTTTGGCTTCCAATTTTTTAGTCTATCTTTCAAATAATCTTTAAGAACAGCCCGTTTTTTTCTGATTTTCTTAGTTCGATTTTTCAATGGAAAGTCACCACCCTTTACAAAAAAGTATTCTTCTTTTTTATTATACCCTTTTTTGCCACTTTATCCTATATGACAAAAGTACAACCCAAAAGTTATTTTTTGAGAATCGCTGACGGATTAAATGTATGGTATCATTTTTCTTAACATTATGAAGAAAGGATGATCACTATGTCTTTGGAAAGTGTACAGGCTCATTTTAAACAATGGAACCGTAAAGAAGATGTAATGGAATTCGCAACTTCTAGTGCGACTGTTGAATTGGCGGCAGAAGCGATTGGCGTAATGCCAGCACGGATTGCAAAAACCATTTCTTTTCGAGGTGAAGGGGGCGGGAAGGCAATCTTAGTTGTCGCTGCAGGAGATACAAAGGTGGATAACAAAAAATTCCGGCAACACTTTGACTTTAAACCAAGAATGCTTAGCCCAGATGAAGTATTAGAACAAACAGGACATGCTATTGGTGGAGTTTGTCCTTTTGGATTGAAAAAGGAGTTAGATGTTTTTCTAGATATTTCATTGAAGCGGTTCACTAGCGTATTTCCTGCGTGCGGAAGTGCAAATTCAGCTATTGAATTAACGAATGATGAATTATGGAAATACTCTTCTGCAAAAAAATGGATCGATGTATGTAAAGGATGGGAAGAGGAATTAGTGATGTAAAATGGAGGGGGAAATTTGAGTTTAAGGAACTGGGGAATGGTGGGCATAAAATATTACCAAGGTAGTAATGATAGTATGAATGGCAACATGTCTGAAAAAAAGAGCGAATATTTTGATAAGGAAGATTCGAATGTAGACGACAGTGTATTTCCCAATATCGTTAACAAGCTGAGGGGAGCAGGTTGTGTTTTTGCTGAAGAGGAGGCAAAGATGCTAATCTCTGCTGCCGCAAATAATGCCGAACTAATGAGTATGGTGGAAAGTCGCATCTCAGGCTTACCAATTGAACATGTAATCGGCTGGGCAAATTTTTGTGGAATAAAGATTGAAGTTGATCCCGGGGTCTTCGTACCACGCCAGCGTAGTGAGTTTCTTGTACACCAAACGATTGAATTTTTACAACCAGGAGCTACAGTGGTGGATCTTTGTTGTGGTTCAGCTGCTATTGGTGTTGCGGTTGCATCTTCTATAAAAGATATAAAGCTATATGCTACGGATATCGACCCTATTGCAGTAAAGTGTGCTCGACGCAATGTCGTTAAGGTAGGTGGTAAAGTATTTGAAGGTGATTTATTCGATCCTCTACCTAAGGTACTGCATGGAAATGTTGACATACTAGTCGCAAATGCGCCTTACGTACCGACAGAATCGCTGAAGTTTTTACCACCTGAGGCACGTATACATGAGGCAAGAATGGCTCTTGATGGTGGGAAGGATGGGCTTGATGTCCAGCGAAGGGTTGCATCTGAAGCTAACTTTTGGCTCGTTTCAGGTGGGCATTTACTAATAGAAACTAGTGAGCGGCAGGCTTCCATGACTGCTGAAATTTTCTCGGAGTATGGATTAATACCGAAAATTATGCGTTATGAAGAACTAGACGCTACTGTGGTGATCGGAAATAAGGAAAAGGATTGAAAGCCCATTCTATATGTAAAAAAAGCGTCCTAATGGTTTTTTCCTACCATTAGGATATTTCTATGATGTTATTCTACTTAATTCCAAGCTGAGCTTAACTGGAAAAAATCAATATCTTTACAGAATATACAATCTGTGATAAATTTATCTCGAATTCAAGATATTTTTTATTTCGAAGTAAATTGTACTATAGTTGCTCAAAGATTCGGCAATAATATATAAATAATATACGGAAAAATAGGAGGAAATGATAATGCATGAGTTAAAAGGAATACATCATGTAACAGCCATAACAAGCAGTGCAGAGAAAAACTATGAATTTTTCACATATGTTTTGGGAATGCGGTTAGTGAAAAAGACGGTGAATCAAGATGATATTCAAACATATCATTTATTCTTTGCAGATGATAATGGTAGCGCGGGAACCGATATGACATTTTTTGATTTTCCTGGAATTCCAAAAGGAACACACGGAACGAACGAGATTTCCAAAACTTCATTTCGAGTTCCAAATGATGCAGCGTTAGAATATTGGGTAAAACGCTTTGATCGCTTGGAAGTTGATCATACAGGAATTAAAGAACAATTTGGTACGAAAACATTATCTTTTGTCGATTTCGATGATCAACAATATCAATTGATTTCTGATGAACATAACAATGGTGTGGCATCTGGTACACCTTGGCAAAAAGGACCGATTCCACTAGAATATGCAATCACAGGTCTTGGGCCAATTTTTGTCCGAATTGCTGATTACGGCTATTTTAAAGAAATGCTAGAAACTGTTCTTGGTTTCAAAGAAATTGCCCAAGAAGATTCCTTCCATTTGTTCGAAGTAGGTGAAGGAGGAAATGGTGCACAAGTTGTTGTAGAACATAATGTGATTCTACCTCCAGGTCGCCAAGGATTTGGTACTGTTCACCATGCAGCCTTCCGAGTGGAGGATCGCTCCGTGTTAGAGGAATGGATTGAAAGGATGGATAACTTCGGATTCCACACATCCGGTTTTGTCGATCGCTTCTTCTTCCAATCATTATATGCAAGAGTAGCTCCACAAATCCTGTTTGAATTTGCGACTGATGGACCAGGATTCATGGGCGATGAGCCTTATGAAACATTAGGAGAAAAATTATCCTTGCCACCATTTTTAGAACCGAAACGGGAGGAAATTGAAAGCTATGTCCGTCCAATTGATACGGTAAGAAGTACCATTGAGTTTGTGAAGGAATAATTGATTCATTACCAGTGCTATCTTAAGTGGCACTGGTTTTTGGTTTATTTGATGGTTTTTTTATAATTGCAAGTTAGGCGCACGAAACACAGGGCAAGGGTGGTAAAGGGGAACCAAAAAGCAGGATAGGTGCCCGAAACTTGGGATGAGGAAGGAAAAGGGGAACCAAAAAGCAAGATAGGTGCCCGAAACACGGGATGAGGTAGGTAAAGGGAACCAAAAAGCAGGATAGGTGCCCGAAACACGGGATGAGGTAGGAAAATGGTAACCAAAGAGCTAGATAGGTGCCCGAAACACAGGGCAAGGATGGTAAAAGGTAACCAATAAGTAAGATAGGATCTAAAAGCTACGAGAGCTCAACAGGTTTTGGTATACTTACTTATGGATGTTTTTCAAAATTGGAGTTATAAAAGATGAAATTACCTCAAAAAAAGTTAAAATTATTTACTCAGATGGTACTGCTCATTTCGATTGTAATATGTGTGACTACCATCCTTGCGGCGATATTTTTCACGAAAATAATGGACGATCTTTCAACAGAATATCTTGGTCATGAGGCAATGGCGGTTGCAAAATTGGCTGCGCATGATGAAAGGATTATTCATGCTTTTGAAAGCTCTGATCCTTCCAAGGAAATCCAACCAATAGTTGAGAAAATAAGAAAACAAACCGGAGCGAGTTATATTGTGATCGGAAACAGGAAGGGAATTCGATATTCCCACCCTAATCCAAAGTATATTGGGAAGTCGATGGGTACTAGTAATGAACCAGTATTTAAAGAGCACACATCAATTGTTTATTTTGGCGAGGGGGTCTCTGGTCCTGCTATTAAAGCCAAAACCCCCATTATCAATAAAAATGGTGAAGTTATTGGCGTTTCTTCAGTTGGATTTTTGATGGTAGATGTGAAAAGAAAAATCCTTACATATAAAGAAGAAATCCTTTGGCTAGCTTTCATTCTTTTACTCATTGGAATTACTGCGGCTTTCTTTATTGCGAAACGAATAAAGCAGAAAATGTTTGGTCTTGAACCGGAGGAAATTTCCTTCGTTTTTAAGGAAAAGGAAGCGATATTAGAATCCATTCGCGATGGAATTATTGCCGTTGATACGGAACTTAGTGTGATTACAATGAATAAAAAAGCGAGATCTTTACTTAAATTCGACCTGCCAATCAATCATTTTGTTATTCGAAATATCCGCCTAAAGAAATTGATTCAAGAAGTAATGGAAACGAAAACTGGACAATCAAATCAAAAGGTATTAATCAGCGACCAGATATTTGTAATTGATTTTTCATTAATTACACAAATGGATCAGGTAGCAGGAGTGGTCCTGACTATTCGGACGGAATTTGAAATTGAACAATTATTTGATGAGGTTTCAAAAATTAAATCCTACTCAGAAAATATGAGAGCACTCAACCATGAATTTCTTAATAAATTAAACACGATATACGGGTTATTGAGCATTGAGGAATACGATAAAGCAAGGGACCTAATTTCAGATGAAGTAAAAGAACGCCAAAGTACTATTGTATTTCTTATGTCAGCAGTTAAGGACCCGTATCTAGTAGCATGTATACTTGGTAAAATTAATAGATCCAAGGAGTTAAAAGTACATTTAGAAATTGATAAAGAAAGCAGTTTATCGAATATTTCAGAATCGATTGATACAAAAATCCTAGTAACTATTCTAGGAAATATAATCGACAATGCGATGGAAGCTGCAAAAGAAAAACATACAAGTGGTGCAACGGTAAAAGTATTCTTTACCGACATTGGCAAAGACATTGTGTTTGATATTCTAGATAATGGTGCAGGTGTAGTAGCGGAAAACCAAGAAGCAATTTTTACAGAGGGATACACAACGAAACTCGGAAAAAATCGCGGAATCGGTTTAAGCATAGTAAAGAATTCACTTAAACAATTAAACGGACAAATATACATAACGAATAGCTATTTGGGTGGTTCAAAATTTACTATTGTGATACCGAAAAAATAAAATTTCATTAGTATGTACCATGGAGGAAAGCATATGGCAGAAGCCCTCATACAAGTTTTGATCGTAGAAGACGATCCGTTGGCGGCCAAAAT
Organism: Heyndrickxia sp. FW510-T9; assembly: GCF_058781025.1. Classification (NCBI taxonomy): domain Bacteria; kingdom Bacillati; phylum Bacillota; class Bacilli; order Caryophanales; family Bacillaceae; genus Heyndrickxia; species Heyndrickxia sp. FW510-T9. Next base: position 15,423 of record NZ_JBYSWK010000047.1, read on the forward strand.
TTATCAACAATTCACTGAGAAGATAGATGGTTTTGACATTGTAACAATTGCAAATACCGGAAATGAAGCCCTCGCCTACTTACAAACGTTTAAGCCACAATTAATTCTGTTAGATATACATTTGCCAGATATGAATGGAATTGATTTACTAAGAGAAATAAGAATGAAATACCGAGGAATTGATATTATTCCTATCACAGCTGCTAATGATGCAGATACGATAACTGAGGCAATCCGCTTAGGGGTTTTTAGTTATTTAATTAAACCGATTGATATTAAAAAATTTTCAGAAGAGCTAGTTAGATATAAAAATTTAATGAAACAATTGCAAGAAATGAAAACAATGGATCAGCAAGAGGTTGACACATTTTTTTCTGGATTTGACCAATCTGAACATAAAAATACAGAAGAAAAACAGCTTCCAAAAGGGATTGATAAATTAACGCTAATGAGAGTCCGTGATAAACTCATGTTTAAAAAAGAGAGTATTAGTGCCGAAGAGTCGGCGGCACTTATCGGTATTTCGGATTCTACAGCAAGGAAATATTTAGAATATCTTACATCCATCGATGAAATGATGGTGGATGTTCAGTATGGATTGGTCGGTCGACCTGAACGTAAATACAAATGGAAAAAGAAGATATGAAAAGGAGATTGGTTGAAAAACTAATCTCCTTTTTACTTACAATTAATGTAAAAATTACTTTTACTATTTTAATTATAAATATTTCGATAAGATTATCATTTTTCACAATAAAATGTACGATTAATTTTGGGTACCCTAATTAGTATATTGTAAGCGCCATCAAATGAATTATTTTAAAAGAGAATTTGAAAGCGTTCTCTTCCTTTGAATGAAACACGTTTTTAATTATTTTTTTCATGATTTTAGAAGGGGTGTTATGAATGACAAGTCATGATATTTCATTACTATTAATTGCAGTATGCAGCATTTTGGTGCTAATTGTCCTTATTGTTTCAAAATCAAGGTTACATCCGCTATTAGCACTTTTAGTAGTATCGATTGGTGTTGGTATCGCATCTGGGCTTGATGTTAAAACCATTGCAAGTTCTATTGAAGAAGGGGCTGGAAACACATTAGGTGGTGTAGGACTCACAGTTGCGCTTGGAGCGATGCTTGGTAAGCTTTTGGCTGATTCAGGTGCCAGTGATCGAATTGCATCAGCGATATTAAGCCGCTCTAGTAACCGTAGCTTACCATGGTTAATGGGGATAGTAGCATTCATTATTGGAATTCCGATGTTTTTTGAAGTTGGACTGATTATTCTATTACCACTTATTTTCACCGTTGCTCGTAAACTGGAGCAGCAAGGTAATAGGAAAGGATCACCGTATATTTTAGTAGGTGTTCCTGTTATTGCAGCTCTAGCTACTATGCATGGTATGGTACCGCCGCATCCTGGCCCGCTTGTTGCAATTGCTGGGTTTAAGGCAAATCTTGGGGTAACGATGATTTTCGGACTTATATGCGCTATTCCTGCGGCAATTCTTGCAGGACCTGTATACGCTAAATTTATTGCTCCAAGATTGACGGTTCGCCCCGATCAATCGCTGCTAGATCAATATACTTCAGTAACCGATGAAAAAGATAAGAAACCACCAGTTTCTATTGTAACTGCACTGGTTGTAATTTTACTTCCGATGATCATGATGTTAAGTAGAACTTTTGCGGAGACACTATTCGCAAATACATCTAATTTTTATAAAGTGGCGGAGTTTGTGGGAGACCCTGTAATTGCCTTATTAATAGGGCTTTTGGTAGGGGTAATCTTTCTAGGTTATGCACGCGGGACAGATACGAAAAAACTGCGAGAATCTCTTGGTGCAAGCTTAAAACCGATTGCCAGCATTTTATTGATTATTGCAGGTGGAGGGGCATTCGCTAAGGTATTAGTGAATTCTCATGTTGGAGATGCAATTGTACATCTTTCTTCCGGTTTTCCGCTTTCGGCTATCGCTTTAGGTTGGCTTATTGCAGCACTTTTATCGGTAACGACTGGTTCTGCGACTGTAGGGATCGTAGGTGCAACTGGCCTTCTAGCTCCATTAATTGCAGCGGACCCAAGCATCAATAAAGATCTATTAGTAGTAGCTATTGGTTCAGGATCATTATTCTTTAACTATGCAAATCATGCAGGATTTTGGCTTGTAAAAGAATCTTTTGGTATGTCAATGGGTGAGACATTCAAGACCATTACTATCATACAATCCATTGTAGGAATCGTTGGATTAATAATGGCATTATTATTAAACTTACTGCCAATTTTTTAACTTAAGGTTGTGAATGTTTTGTTTGAGCATTTGATATTATTTTCAAATGAATAACATAAAGACATCAACAATATAAATTCAAATTATAAAAGCTAAGTATGAAACATTAAGTATTTCTGTTTTTGTGGAGAAACATATAAAATAATTTACTAATTTGCAGACCAAATCGCATATGATTTGGTCTTTTCCCTTTTCATGTTATATTGACGATTATAGGGTGATACCGTATAAATAAGCACACTAAATCACAACCAGAATAACATAATGACAATAGCCATTGTCAACGAGTTAATTACTGCGTTAATTGAGGTGCTATTTTCTATATTGGTTTTGATAAACAAAAAGTTAATTGTAATTTTATGTTAAATAATATATAGAGTTGGTGAAGGTCTGCTACATACGAACAGGATTGTTGAATAAGAGAGTCACTCTATTGTAATAGAAGTAGGTTTGTGAAAAGAGGACTTGAAAGAAATAAAAACGAATTTCAATATAGTAATAAATACATAAATGAGGTGGGTTCTTAAAATGCCAACAGCTTATCGTTCTAATACATTTATTCCTGAATTGGTTCAAGAAGCAAAGAGATTATCTAAAGAAAAAGGGTTTAGTAACTCTTGTTCTGATGAAGTAGGGAGGCTATTATCTGTCATTGTAGGACAAGTAAAGCAAGGTAATATTCTTGAAATAGGAACTGGTTTTGGGGTAGGGAGCGCGTGGATACTTTCGGCTATCACCTCATCAGTAAAGTTTATCTCAGTAGATAATTCAAAAGAAAAAATAGATACTGTCACTAACACTTTAGTTCATAACCAAGCAGAATTTTATTGTGAGGATTGGAAAGAAGTTATAACTAAAGGACCGTTTCAATTCATTTTTGCTGATGTTTCTTCAGCAAAAACATTTGAAAGAGAGTTGTTGTTCAATACTTTGAATAATGGTGGATTGTTACTTTTGGATGATTTTACTCCAGAGGAATATTTTCCGGAAGAATGGATAGGAAAACCAGATGAAGTTCGTGAATACTGGTTAAATAATAAAGCTTTACTTGCAACTGAAATTTATTTAACTTCAAGGACATCTGCAATTCTTGCTACTAAGAAATAAAAAAAGACAATTTGTGAGAAAATGCACTTCAACTAAAGAGTAGCTTTACTTCAAGATGGGATATTACAGAGATCCCATCTTTTTCTTCTTCTTCAAAAGTGGCAGCATTCTTTGAAGAAGAGGGGATCGTTGAGCCAGTGTAGAATACTTCCCTTGGAGAGCGATTTTATGAATATTAGATTCTCGTTTGTTTTAGATAAAAATGTGCCTCATGAACCAGAATACTCTGCTTATGAAAATGGTTTTATAGAAGGAGCTTTAAACATTTATGTAGATGGAAAATTGTTTTTTAATGGGAAATTTGTCAATCTTGCAGAGTTAAACGGGGTGTTTACTTCTATAAGAAGGAAGTTTTTTAATATTTGTTGAATAATTCTTTTTGTACTACACGGGCAGTTTACTAAAATAAGGTATCAGGCTCATATACCAGGATTATATAGTAATTATATAATTCGGGATTGAAAATAAAGAAGAGAAAAGTTTACATAAGTCTTCTTGTTCATTGACCCGGGAAGCAATGACTAACTATCTCTAAAAGAGGAGCACAAGTAATGTTTAATAGATTAATAAATTATCTTTCTGTACGCCTATCAAATCTAAAAAAACTTAATATTGATTTGAATAATTATTTTCCGTTAACTGTTCAAAATTTTAAGGAATATAAAGGAAAATATGAATCAAAACATGATAATTTTGGCTTTATATGCATACAAGAAAACATGAAAAGTCCAAATATGGAAGGAATAAATACAATATTACAAAACCGCACTTATATAAATGATAACGGCTCCATTTTGTTTTCTGACGAGATTGTTTTTGGAAAATTAAAGGAGAAAGTTTATGAGTATAGCCGATACAGAGACGGGAAACAAACAATTCATCCAATACCGATGGTTTATTTAGATACATATAAAAAAGGTCAATATCCAAACAATGTATTCGTATTTAAGTCTTTGAAAACTCAAATTTTTAATGGAGATGAATTACTTTGTTTGTATATAAAAAAAGTTTTTTATACTAGTTGGCGATTACAAAGAATTGAAAGAATGTACCTTATAAAGGGAGTTGGGATGGTAAAATATGAGGAAGAATCCTTCTATCCTTATAGCTTTAAACTCTCTTATAAAATATCTGAGGATTATAGTGGTTATAGAATAATTAAAAATGATTTCTTTGGGAATTTCTTATTTAACCCAAACTCAGAACACTTATCCGGAAAAGTTGAAATTGCATCAAATCATTGGGTAGATATCTATATCGCAACTAAAGAAGAAAATAAAGATGAAGCAATTCGGAATTCAGAGAGAATTTTAACTGACATTATTAAAATGGAACACTTTTTCAGAGAACAAATATCTGAAGAATTATTAGATGAACATAATGATGCATGGAACGAGGGAGAATCTATTACTTCAAAAGAATTTGCTGAAAGGATAAGACTAAATTCTATTACATTACTTGATGATGGAAAAATGGAGGCTTACTTCGATGATGGAGATCTTTTTTTTGGACACATCATTCTAGCAGGTTTGAATAATGATATGAAGCTCGAACATGTTGATATTATTGGTTAATTTAAGGTAAGTAATGTAGGCTATTCAAAGATAAGTTTGATTTAGAAATTCATTCTATTTTAAAGTGATATTTAACAAACGGGAGCTAAAGCTGTAGTTCGATTAGATTACAGCATTTTTCTTTGACTAAAGGGGAGTTGAAGAAGGACTAATAATTTCTGCTGTCGAATTTTACATAAAATATATTTTGAGGTGGAAAAATGTACAGCATTATCTCAAAAGGCAGAGTACAAATAAATGAGAAATTGACTGAAGAAGAGATAAAAAAATTAACAAATTATAAAGAATTAGAAGTGATTCAATTTCAAAGTGAAATAGAAAAGGAAACCTTTCAAAAGTTAAATGATTTCTTGTTTTCTATTCGTGATGATGTAGTCCTTCGTGTGTATGGTTTCTACAATTCAAAATGTGATTTCAATTTTCTCGAGAATCTTCCTAATCTGTCTCGCCTTTATGCAGAGTGTTATGAGAACGTGGAAAATTTAGAAGCGATAACATCTTTAAAAAAATTAAAAGAACTAAATCTAAGTATTTTTGGTCTTGAAAGCTTTGATATATTATCCAAAATTCCAGATGCAATTGAAGAGTTAGTATTAGGACAAACTAAATCAAAAAAGCCGAATTTATCCAATCTTGAAAGATTTAAAAATCTACGGCGGCTTTGTATTGTAGGTCACATCAAGAATATCGAAGTCCTTAGAAAACTTGAAAACATTCAAAAATTAACACTTACCTCAATTACAACAAAGAATATAGAGTTTTTATTACCTTTAAAAAAATTGTGGTATTTGAATATATTTTTAAGTGGTATTAACAACTTTTCAGCAATTGAAGTATTGGATAATATTAACCATTTAGAGTTATTTCAAATCAGAGGTTTAAGTGATATTTCATTTATATCAGCATTAAAAGGGCTTCGATATTTATCCCTTCAAAATCTACCAAACGTATCTGACTTGCCATCTTTGAATAACCTCAAAAGATTAAAAAAAGTTGCATTAGAAAATATGAAGGGTCTAAAAGATTTTAGCAACTTAGAACAAGCACCATCGCTGGTTGAATTCACACACTGGTCAGCAATGAATATGAATGTGGATGATTATATACCACTATTAAAAAATCCTTCATTAGAAAGGGTTTCTGTTGGATTTGGTAGTGAAAAAAGAAATATACAATTCGAAAAAGTTGCAGAACAATTTGGCAAAACTAACAAAGTTTTGTGGAATGAGTTACCTTATGAATGGTATAACATGGAATAAGACTTCATACACAAGATTGTGAAAAGATATACTTAAACTTATGGGTGCGATAGTGAAAAGGCAGCGGAGTATCCGTTGCCTTTTGCCATCCATTATTAAAAATATTTTCTATAAAACTCTCTTCTGACGTTTCTACTTAGCTGAGCATAAATCCTAGTGGTCTCGTTTTTTTCGTGTCCCAGTAAACTTTGAATAACATCAATAGGAGCTCTGTTCATATATTTCCCAAGTTCTTGATAACAAAAAAAATCTCCTCCTTTTCATATTGGAGGAATTATTGCCTCGATTGTAGAAGTGGAAACGTAAGGTATTGAACTATCGAGCCAGGTGTGTTTAATAAGGGGGAGAAAATAATTGAAGCGTTTTATATCGACAGTTTGGTCAGGTATAGCTATAAGTATAATCCTAATCATTATAGGAACCTCTATTTTTTACTTTAGAACTGAACCTATAATTTCTTATACTAAAGCAACTGCCTCTGCTGAAAAACAATTACGTCTTATTGTAGGTCCAATGAATATTCAATATATAAAAGAAATTGGGTCGTCAAACATATCTGAAATGGTATATAGAGGATGGGCTGTTATCAATAAAACGAATTTATGTAGTTATTGTAAATTTAACAATGAATTCAAATGACTCACTACCGTCAATAGATTTCGAATTCCTAATTAATGCAAAAAATGGCAACGCTTTTTCAGCATTGGAATATACAGTATCAGAAAACCATATGTACAATCCACCTTTTTGAATAAAGGTCATTGTTTAAGTAACGGGGGCTTATGTTAAAGAAGAGATGGCTACGGCGGTCCCGATTTTTTTACGGTGCTAACGGGAAAGTATAGTGAAAGAAGGAATTATCAAATCGAAATGCGAATTGTTATTTTATACATAAAAAAAAGTGGGGAAACGGTATGATTAATACATATGGATTAGCATTGAAGCCTTCAATCGAGGAGAATAAGGTTAAAGTGGTAGAGACTGAACTTAGAGTTACATTTCCCAATGATTATATCAAATTTATTTCAAACTCAAATGGTGCTGAAGGAAGTATAGGTGAAAATTATTTAATCTTATGGTCAATTGAGGACATTATTGAATTAAATGAAGCTTATGGTGTTAATGATTTTGCTGAAGGGTTAGTTCTATTCGGATCAGATGGAGGAGACACTGCATTTGCCTTCGATACAAGAAAGAATGAAACACAAATTATTACTGTTCCACTTATAGGGATGGACCTTAGTGAAATTACAACATGTTCAAACACATTTAATGGTTTCTTACAATACCTTTTAAATACCAATTAATATAAAATCCTTTTGGTTGACTAAGTAGATATTTGCAAGGGTTTCCGAAGAGAGCTAGTGAGTGCTGGATTTTTGTAGAATAAAGATATGAGGGGGATTGGTTTATGGTAATTAAGAATAAAAAAATTCTTTTTGTTGTTTTGGTATTCATAGTAATTATTTTAATAACATTTATCTTAAACGCTACGAAGAGAGAGTATGGTAATGATGAAGAATCCATCTTAAAGGTGATCAGATCAATTGACGGATATAACTCTCAATCTATAAAAATATTAGAAATTAAGGATATAAAAAATGAACGGGTTGCTCCATTTTTAATAAATAATAATCCTGGTTATATTCAGTTTACCAAGAATAAAAGAGGAAACTATGAATGGAAATATATTGAGAAGAGTGAAAATCAGTCTTTTGCTTCGTACCTGGTCAATCTTCAAGGTGAGGAGTTACCTAATTTAAAGTTTTTGTTCGTGACAAATGAAGATAATGAGATTGCAAAAGTAGAATTAGACGTTAACGGTCAAGTCTTTAAAAAGGAAATTAAAGTACACGAAAATTCAGTAGCGTGGATCGATTTACCTAAACTTAAATCTGCGGAATATAAATATAAGTATTATGATGAAAATGGAAAATTAATCGAAGAATAGAAAATGGTTTATATGCTCTATAAGTTTGTGAATTGCTGTACTTAAAGTAACGGGGGCATTCTTTTAATAAGGGATGTACTTTTCTTATTGAAGTAAAGGAAGGCTAGTTTAATAAGCAATTGGTAAAATGCGCTACCATTTTTAATGGGTAAATGATAAATAAAATAGGTGATATCCAATTGGAAGTTTATTCAATAACTAATCTTGATGAATTAAAAGACTTATATTTTCACGATGATGAACTACAAAATATAGTGGTTAATGATATGAAAAAAGAAATACGATTCCACCTTATAAAAACAGGATCGGAAATTGGTATTGCCAACGTGCGAATTCGTATGCTAATTGCAATGTGGATTGGTGTGCTAAAAATGGTTAGAAGGTTTTTGGATATTTATGTTGAAATTAATAGAGAACTTATTCAACAAACGGTGCAGGTCAGGTGAAGAAGATCCATAGATTAAAAAGAAAACTATATGGATTTAATCATATTTCTAGAACGATTAATGCTTAGGGGGAATAACATTAATGAGAAAGGATTTCAAAAAACTTAATACGATTGCTCTAATAGTAATTTGGGCTTTGTATTGTATTTCGTTAATGCTACCGGCTTTAACAACAGCTAGCGGGGATAAATTTGGCGGATTTTATATTTTGTTAATAGGTTGGTTAGGCTTACCGGGGATGATGTCTGCTTATAGTTGGATTGCAAACCTGTTTTTCATTTACATTTCGGTTCAAACTTTTGAAGGAAAAAAAACTGGCATTAGTCATTTATTTATGTTATTACTGGCTATAAAAGCATTTTTTCCAATGGTAATGATGCTAGATGAGGCAGGACATACATCCATTGTTACGGAACATAACCTTGGCTTTTATTTTTGGGTGTCGGCAATAATGTTATTATCTACTTTGGTATTTATTAATCGGATTTTGTGTAGAAATAGAAATAATTGAAATTAATTTTATTCTGGTAGATTTTTAAGTACGCAGAAACTTATAGATATAGATGGATAATCTGCTTATGTACAACAATTCACTAATATAAAAAAAGCTCAGGGCATAATGTTCTGAGCTTTTCTCACGCTAATTTTACTGCTAATGTACCTGCTAATTCTAGTGCGTATTTTTGTGTGAAAAGCACTGCTAATTCGAATGTTGTACTTCAAAACCGAAACCGTTATTTGATGAAGCATAGCTCTTTTCTTGTTTATTAAAATGTAAAGTTAGTCGAGAACTTATGGCTTCACCATAGTTCCATTGGTTAATATGATCTATTGGATATAGATGTGTATATACTTTCCTTTCCAACCTATTTAAATGCCTTTTGTTTCCACGCCATTAATGGAGTAACTTACATGAATCGTTGCGCTTAATGAATGGGCTACTGAACAATATTTATCTACCGAAAGCTGGATGGCACGAACGACCTTCTCTTCAGGAAGGTCTCCTTCTAATGAATAGTGGATGTGAATTTCTGTGAATTTTTTTGGGTGATCGTCTGCCCGCTGACCTTCTACATCCATGTGAAATTTAGTAGGGTTTAATCGCATTTTTGTCAAAATAGAGATAATATCAATTCCTGTACAGCCTGTTACTGCATTAAGGAGTAATTCAGTTGGTCTTGCTCCACTATTTGATCCCCCATCTTCTTCGGCAGCATCCATTTTTATTTCATGACCGGATGGTGTTATACTCGAAAATGCCATTTTACTATTCCAATCTAACTTGATCTTCATTGTTTTGTACCTCCTAATTTTTCTATATAAATATATGTAGTCATTATCATTTTAGTTTAATGCATCTTTTAATGTTTCCAGTTATCTGGATTATAAACTGAAAGTGCATAAAAAGAAAACACTGCCGTTTTGGAAAAATCATTTGTGTTTTAATCGGTAAGGAAAGTGACTTCGGGAAAATATATCTAAAAACAGGGTGAACCTGTTTTTAGAAAAAAATTCGTAAAGATTGAAATCATTATCTTTCTAATCTATTTTTTAATTACATAAAAAATTATTATGGAAACAGATTGAAAAGTTAAGTCAATATAAAGGTATACATGATAATTATTGTTTGTAATATTCAATAATCCAATAGCAGAAAAAGTTATACTGATAACATTGATGATCAAGCAAAATTCATTGAGGATTCACTTTCTTTTCATGTTTATTAGCTATGTTATTAAGAAAATACTATCTCCTTATGGTACATATATTGACTTTTAAAGATTTACGAAAGAGAGAGATAAAAAGTTTAGATGGCTTTTTCTTATTCGACTAACGAGGTAGTTAGTTCAAGAAAGGAACGCGGAACAATCAGACTAGATCCAATCACCTGAAAATTCGGAGGACATGGAAACCGGAAGATTAGGAGGGGGGAAGCTAAGAAAGTCAACAACGAAAAGGAATTCATTTCACTTATACAAATCAATAAATGGATGATGGATATCTTAAAAATAACAAAAATACTCAATCTGCCGGCTTGTAGGTTTGTGAAGGTTTTGTCTGTCTAAAAATCTGGGATGTACTGCATGATTTTCCCGAAAGAAATCCTTTTTTTTAGAGATTCAAAGGAATTGAAGGATAGGCTGCAAATCTATGAAGAACGGATTAGAAAGAAGGATTGAACCTCCATTTGGGGAAAAGTTAAGATTAAAAAGACTCACAAACGAATACAGTGTAAATAACTTATCTCTACTAACGAAAAATAAACCGCTGCGGCCTACTACCGAGCGGTTTATTATTACCTATTAATCCATCAACGCATCCATCAAAATATCAATCTCATTGCTCAATGCCCGCTTAGCCTCGGCCGTAATCTGATCTTTCAATCCTTGATTCTCAAGATGTTTCAAGAAATCCTCCGCACTCTTGATGGCCTGCGGACGGTGCCCTTTGCTGTATTGATCTTGTGACTGCTTCAAACTGTTGGTAAGCTGAACTTTTAATGAGCCATTCAAATCCCCTGTAGACGAATATTTTTCAATCAATTTGCCAATTGCATCGTAAACTTCGGGAACCGATACAGTCATTGCCCCAGAAGGAGCGGTCGCTGCCGATTCACCGACACTATTTACGGCTGTAACTTTATAAAAATATTCCGTTCCAGGGTGCAGGCCTGTGTCACTGAAAGAATTGGCCGTAACCGGAGAAACATTTATTTTCTCATAGAATCCATCCGACGAAGTTGAACGGTAGACATTGTAGCTGACTGCTCCATTAACGCTTTCCCAATTCAAGTCGATTGTTCTTGTTCCGGTTGCTTTTGCTGACACCGAAGTTGGGGCATCAGGACTGTATTGCACTTTTTTATAATTTAAAGCATTGTAAACGAGTCCGGAAATAGGTGCTAAATCGGCGACCGGATAATTCGAACCAGCAAAACCGTTAGGCGGGCTAACAACCGGTGAGTGCCTTAAATTGGTCAGGATGGTGATTGTCATATGATAAACCGGATCAATAACCGTCAACGTTCCGGTCCAGCCTTGGTGGCCATACGTGCTGCGGCTTGGTCCCCAGTTAAAATAATAGTAGGCAGAGGAGCTCTTTGAATGAACACGCCATCCCAAGCCAATCGTTGACGAATCGACTTTATTCGGATCGGGATCATATGGAGTTGTAAATTCGTCAGCCACTTCTTTTGTGAAAAATTGTGTTCCATTATATATTCCGCCGTTTAGCATCAGCTGCGTCAATACGCCCATGTCGCCAACTGTGGAGAAGAGCCCGGCATGACCGGATACCCCGCCCATCGAATAAAAAGCCTTCTCATCGTGGACTTCCCCTTGCAACGTATATTTGCGGATATTCACTGGAGTACCGTCCTCCATTTGTCCGAAGCTAATATTGCCGTCTCTCGTGTTGCCGTTTAATTCTGTTGCGGCAATCTGCGATTTAGAAAAGCCTTTTTGGAGCGGATTGAAAACGGTGTGAGTTAAACCGAGTTTTTGGTAAATATTTTTTTCAACATACTGATCCAATGGCATTCCCGTAATTTGCTCGACCAGCAAGCCTAGAATCATAAAGTCGACATCGCTGTAAGCAAAAGTGGTCCGTGGTGTGTACATCAACGGGGTTTTGCAAATGATATCAATGATTCCGGCACGGTTCGTAGGGTCATTGTTTTGATACCAAAGGGCTCCGGCAGAAGTTTTATTCGGGTATTCCGGGTCGGGAATCAATCCGCCGTAGTGGTGGAGAATATCCCAGATGGTGACAGTTTCTTTTCCGGTGTGCGGCGTTTTATCGAGGCCGCCGGATCCGCCGAGTGTCCACTTTCCGGTATAGACCGTGTAGCTGTCGCGATAATTTTCCCAACCTGGGAATGAACTAAGCGGCTGATCCAAATCAAGCTTGCCTTCAGAGACCAATTGCTGAATCGCATAGTTGGTTGCATACATTTTCGTATTCGAAGCTAAATCGTATAATGAGTTGACCGTTGCCGGTTCCCATTTCGATTGCGGCAGCAGCTGCGCCGGTTGATATTGCCCGTCTACAAGCGGTGTATCGTACTTTTTCAAATAACCATATGCCGATTCTTTGACAATTTTACCGTCCTTCACGACGATGACGGCTGCAGATGGAAAGCCATCCTGGACCTGCTTGTTAATATAGTCATCAATTTCCGCAAGCTTTTCCGAGGAAAAACCAACTTCTTCCGGAGTTTTGGCATAGGATAATTGGTCATAGGCAACGTCTTGCTGCTTCATCAAAAACACCTGCCCATCCTTCGCGAGAGAGCCTACCTGAAACAATCTTTCAATGTAGCCAACTGACAAATAGTATTTTCCATTTTGCTTGAACCCATCGAGATCGTTAAAAACTAGATCCGTGTATGCGTTCAGCATATTGCTTGTCACATTGGCGCCGATTCGGTTAGTATTCACGTTGATTTCAAAATAGTCGCGGTCATGGTAAATTGTTAAAATCTCAGCGGTTCCAACTGCAGCTCCATCAAATTTATACGTATTCTTTCCGTATTTATACGTCAGATTTAAAAGATCTTTTAAATCCTCTACGGCTGCATATGCCTTATTGTCTTTCTTCAGAATGATGGATGGATCAATCAACTGCGGATCATTGTATACACGAGGGTCGCCGTCAAGCAGCCAGATTTCGGCAGTGCCGTTCTTCAGTCTTACATACCGTTTATCTTGCGGAAATTTGCTGTCTTCTTTTGCCACAAGGCCTATGTAAGCATTGTCATCGGTGTCGGGGAAAGTAAAAGTCATTTTGAGTCCATAGTCATCCGTTGTTTTTTCGGAAACGGTTCCTTGAGCATTGGAGCTGAATGGTAACGCTTCCAAATTCCCTTTATAAATGCCGGTCTTGTTGTGGTAGTGAACAATCAGCTGGGTGCTGGTCTTGGCAAAACTTGTAGACGCGGGGAGCATGGACAACAGCAAAACAATTATGGTGAGCAGTGAAAAATAGCCTTTCCTTTTCAAGTAGCATTCCTCCTTTTAAAATATTTAAAGCTTATAGATTAATTTTACGTAACATAATTTTATAAATAAAGGGAATATTCTAACATTAAATATCCAATTAATTGTAAAATATTG
>NZ_JBYSWK010000048.1:0-28871 GCF_058781025.1 Heyndrickxia sp. FW510-T9
GATTTAGAATATAAAATGGAATCCGAAACGGATAATGAAAAATTAGCAAAATTAATTAGTAGTACAAGTAAATTAACCAAAAGGGAAATCGACAAACAACGGTTAATGAAATTAAATGAGTTAAATCAACAGTTTAAACAAAAAAATGATCAATTATTTCAAATGGTACAAAATGACCGAAAACAGGATGAAATTATATATTTTTACGATAAGGAATTATTACCGCTAGGAAAACAAATTGCACCATTATCTGATGAGGTAGCAAATGGGCAGCAAAAGTTAATGAGTGAAGGACGAAAAAATAATACTAAGATGATTAACAATGCAATTATGATGGTCTCAACTATCAGTATTATTGCTTTTATATTAGCAATTACAATTGGTTTATTAATTTCAAGGATAATCTCTCAACCAATAATAAAAATGGTAAAAGTAGCTGAACGAATTGCTCTTGGTGATTTATCCTCAGACAATATTATAGTAAAAAATAAAGATGAAATCGGTATATTGGCAAAAGCTTTTAATCAAATGAAAGAAAATCTTCGGCATTTAGTTACTCAAGTAAGTATGAGTGCTGAACAAGTGGCATCTGCATCAGAAGAATTAACAGCAAGTGCTGAGCAAACTAGTCAAGCTTCTGAAACAATATCTTCTACTATTCAAGAAATGGTAATGATTGCGGATTCGCAACTGGAAAATGTGAATGAAGGTGTCAAAGTAATGGATGAAATGTCAACAGGTATTCATCAGGTTACGGAGAATGGTCAAATAACTTCACATCTTTCAATGCAAGCTTCTCAAAAATCAATGGAGGGGAATCAAGCAATCCAACTTGCGGTAAAACAAATGAATTCAATCGATGAAACAATGAATCAATTGGTTCAAGTTGTAAGAGTTATGGATGAGTATTCCACTGAGATTGAAAAAATTGTTGATGTAATATCAAGTATTGCCTCACAAACCAATCTATTGGCACTAAATGCAGCAATTGAAGCAGCTAGAGCTGGTGAACATGGACATGGATTTGCGGTTGTAGCGGACGAGGTTCGACAATTAGCTGAACAGTCATCCGTTTCAACAAGTAAGATTACGAAATTAATTTCGAACATTCAATCACACACAAAAAAAGTAGTTCAGACAATGGAAACTGGTTCAAGTGAAGTCCGCCAAGGAACCAAAGTAGTTAATAATGCGGGTAGATTATTTGAAGAAATTAAACAATATGTCGATCAGGTTGCAACTCAAGTGCAAGAGATTTCTGCAGCCTCAGAGCAAATTTCAGCTAGTACCGTAGAGGTTGTCCAGTCTGTGGATTCTATTGCTAAGGAGTCTGAAAAAGTATCTTTAGAATCCCAAAATATATCGTCTTCATCGGAAGAACAATTGGCTTCTATGGAAGAGATTTCTGCATCTGCATCCTCCTTAGCAAAAATGGCAGAGGAATTACAACTACTAATCGGGAAATTTAAAGTATAGATACGATAAGCGAAACAAAGAAACCCTTTATTAAAAAGGGTTTTAATTGTTTATGTGGGTGTTTAAGAAAGAATCTAAATTAGTTATTAGCTACTGTAGGCTGGTCAATTACACTAGTATCTATTGCATTATTTACGCTTATTACGTTGTTTTGTATGTTAAAAGCTGCATTAGCACCACCACTTCCACCGACTGCGTCCTTTGCGGCCAGTTTTGGAGAAAACCACGCAGCATCCCCAAATTGAACAATTGCTTCTTCACCAATATCTAATATTTGTAAAGTACCTAAGAATGCTGGCATCTCTATCATTCCTTTATAAATTAATTATTACCTGCAATTGTCTGATCTACGACACTTGAATTTATAGCATTATTCACACTAACTAAATTGTTAGTTATGTTAAAAGCTGCGTTAGAAGGACCGCTACCGCCAATAGCTTCTTTAGTTGCTGCTTTTGGAGAAAGCCATGCTAAATCCCCAAAATGAACAGTTGCTGTACCGCCGATATTTAATATTTGTGTTGCACCTAAAAATGCGGGCATTGCATTCCATCCCTTTATAAATATTTTTAATATGCTATTCAAAGCAGTTATAACTTGAATAGGCGAATATCCTAGAAATTATAATGATGCAAAAGTTATATTATTCGGGATTAAGGACTAAGCGGTTTTAGACGCATATATATATATGAAGTTTTTGAGAATAAGCTTTGTTTATTTTGACGAACGATATCTTTCTAAAATAAGATAAAAGTATGTAGAAGAGACAAAAAATAAATAGATTAGGGTGTAAGGAATGAAAATTTTATTAGTGGAAGATGATAAAATAATCGCATCTGGCTTAGAATATTCTTTAAAACAGGATGGCTATGAAATTGTCCTTTGTTATGATACTGAGTCAGCACAAAAGGTCATTGAGAAACAACTAAGAGAGATTGAACTTTGTATATTTGATTTATCACTGCCAGATGGAAGCGGTTATGATTTATGTAAATCAGTGAAGACAAAAAGCGATAAGCCAGTCATTTTTTTAACAGCATTAGATGATGAAGTAAATGTTGTCATGGGTCTTGACATGGGAGCAGATGATTATATAACGAAGCCCTTTCGAATTCGCGAACTGCTTTCACGCATAAAATCTGTTCTACGAAGATATCATAAACAAGCGCAAGCTCAACCGAAAACACAAATTGAAATAGAAAATATCCGAATCAATACAATAGAAGGCAGAGTCTATAAAAATGGAGAAGAAGTACTGTTAACAGCATTAGAGTATCGACTGTTACTGATATTTGCCCATCATATCGGACAGGTATTAACGAGAAACCAGCTGCTTGAGCGGATATGGGATGTGGCGGGAGATTTTGTAAATGATAATACATTGACAGTGTATATTAAGAGATTAAGAGAAAAGCTTGAAGACAACCCCCAAATCCCAATCATCATTAAAACAATACGTGGAATGGGCTATAAGGTTGGTGATTAATCATGTTACGTAACCGGGAAATACGATTATTTATCACTATTCTTTGCATCATTAGCATCTTTTCCTCCATAATAGCTGCCATACTAATTTCCTTAAAAGCGGCTATATTTCTCTTTATCACTTCCAATTTACTTATTATATGCAGTCTTATCTTTACAAAATGGCGGTATCGTGAAATTGAAAAGCTATCCAGTTATTTGCGTCGAATTTGCGGTGGAGATTATTCCCTAGATATCCGTGACAATTATGAAGGGGAGCTTAGTATTTTAAAAAGTAATATTTATAAAGTTACATTAATGCTTTCTGAACAAAGCTCCTTATTGCAAGAAGACAAAACAAAATTAACTGAAGCTATTTCCGATATATCACATCAACTCAAAACACCTCTAACATCAATGTTAATGATGTCTGATTTATTAACAGATCCAAATCTAAATAAAGAAAAGCGAGTTGAGTTCACCCATAATATTACTGTGCAATTAGAGAGGATGGAGTGGTTAGTATCATCATTATTAAAGCTTTCGAAAATAGATGCAGGCACAGTAGCTTTTAAAAAGGAAGAGAATTCTGTTCATGAATTAATCCAAAAATCTGTGCAATCTGTAGCCATTCTTATGGACATAAAACAGCAGACATTGAAAATAAAAGGAGATAAGAATGTAGGTTTTATTGGTGATAAAAAATGGACAGCCGAAGCAATTATAAACATTTTAAAAAATAGTGTAGAGCATACCAAAAATGGCGGAGAGATTACAATTCTCTATTCAGAAAATGCCTTATTTACAGAAATAACAATTAATGATAATGGCAAAGGGATTGTGAAAGAGGATCTTCCTTATATTTTTAAACGGTTCTACAAAGGGAAAAACGCTGGTGAGGATAGTGTGGGAATTGGACTTGCCATGGCATATAGTATTATCACCAGTCAGCAAGGGGATATAAAGGTAACAAGTGAGCTTGGAAAAGGGACAAGATTTCAAATTAAATTGTATAAACGGTAATTTGACTGCTATTATTCTCCTTTAGTTGCCATGACTCTAGGTGACTAATTTGTCACTTAAGAGTCACGTTAAAGTCATTGAAGACAGATATACTAACAATTAACATCATTATGGAGGTTTAGAAATGAATATTTTACAAGTAGAAAATCTGTCTAAAGTATATGGCAAAGGAGAAACTGCAGTGAAGGCACTTGATGACGTTTCCTTTTCTGTTAATAAGGGAGAGTTTGTAGCCATCATTGGGCCATCTGGATCGGGGAAATCTACATTATTGCACTTACTTGGCGGAGTAGATAGACCGACAACCGGTAAAGTTCTTATTGATAATACAGATATTTATCAGCTAAGTGAAACACAATTAGCGATTTTTAGAAGGAGACAAATAGGTTTAATCTATCAGTTCTATAATCTCATTCCTATTCTAACGGTAGAAGAAAATATTACCCTTCCAATGCTATTGGATGAACATAAAGTGGACAAAAAACAGTTTGAGGATATCGTAACTATCTTAGGTTTAAATAATCGGTTAACCCATCTGCCTAATCAGCTTTCAGGTGGTCAACAGCAAAGGGTATCAATTGGTAGAGCGCTAATCAGTAATCCTGCAATAATACTTGCAGATGAACCAACAGGAAATTTGGATAGTAAGAATAGCTCTGAAATTATCGAACTACTAAAGATGTTTAATAAAACGTACAACCAAACACTGATTGTCATTACGCATGATGAACGTATTGCACTACAAGCTGATCGCATTATATCGATTGAAGATGGAAGGATTGCCAAAAATGAGGTGATTCGTCCATGAGCATTATCCATAAGCTGACGATTCGTCAATTAAAGGAAAATAAAAGAAGGACGCTCGTTACGATTATTGGGGTCATAATCTCAGTAGCAATGGTCACTGCAGTTGCAACCCTTAATCTTTCTTATTTGGATTTAATGAAAAGACAAACTATCGCAACAAATGGTGAGTGGCATGTTCAATATAAGGAAGTTAAGCATGATCAACTAAATGCAATAGCAAAGGACGGAGAGACGAAAAAGCTATTCATTGCAAATGATCTTGGCTTTGCTCTATTAAATGGCTCCCAAAATGAAGGTAAGCCGTATTTATTTATAAAAGGATATGATCAAGAAGGTTTTCACCAAATTCCCATTAAATTAATAAGTGGCAGACTACCACAAAAAGAAAATGAGGTTATTATTTCTGAAGAAATTATCTCCAACGCAAAGGTGAAATATAGAATTGGTGATCAATTAAAAGTTAATATTGGGGAACGGTTTTCAGCAGACGAAGGAAAGCAGTTAAGCCAAGAGGATCCATTGCAAACTAAGGACACTTATGGCAAAGCTGAAATTTGGAAAAAGGAAAAGACAGAAACTTTTACGATCGTTGGCATGATGGAAAGGCCCACTTGGGAACCGTCATGGTCACCGGGCTATACAATTATTCGATATATAGATCGAAACAACTTAGCGAAATTGGATAAGGTTGATGTATTTGTCGTCTTAAAGAAAGTGAATGGCTTGCTCTATAAGCACGCTGAAAAGCTAGCTACTCGATATCATATTCAAAAGATTGGATTTAATAATGATTTGCTCCATTACTACGGTGTCACCAAAAATGATAATTTAAAGACAACATTCTATTTACTGCTGGCAATTATTATGGTCATTATAATTATCGGTTCAGTCGCTTTAATTTATAATGCTTTTTCGATAAGTGTTTCAGAACGATCCAGACATTTAGGGATGCTTTCTAGTGTTGGGGCAACTAAAAGGCAAAAGCGAAACTCTGTTTTTTTTGAAGGAGCGATCATTGGTGTGATCAGCATACCAATCGGAATCATTGCCGGAATCCTCGGAATCGCGATTACTTTTAGTTTTATCAACCCATATATTAAAGGTGCGCTTGATGTTACGGAAAAGCTTAAAGTAGTAGTAACACCATTATCCATTATTGTTGCATGTATCATATCTATCATTACGATCTTCATCTCAACCTATTTTCCGGCACGGAAAGCATCAAAGATTTCCGCAATCGATGCGATTCGTCAAACGAATGACATTAAACTATCACGAAAAACAGTAAAAACATCGAAGATAATTCGTAAAATATTTGGAATTGAAGCAGAGATAGGATTGAAAAATGTAAAAAGAAATAAAAGACGATATCAAGCAACTGTATTTTCACTCGTTATTAGTATTGTCCTGTTTTTATCAGTGTCATTTTTCAGTTTAAATGTAGCAAAGTCATATGATTTAGCACAGAAAAATATTAATTTTGATATCCAAGTAACTGGTCGTAATGCGAATCCAGCGAGTTATAAACCACTAACTCAGCTTGAATATGTTACAAAGTCAAGTATCGTGGAACAGCTTTATTTAAATACATGGATAAATAAAGATGATCTTCCCGAAGGATTGAAAGAAAAAGTGAAGCAAAAGAAAGTAGATTTAGAGAATGGGAAATTCCCTTATAATATAGCTTTGTATGGATTGGACAATAAGAGTTTTAAAGCTTATACCAAACAGGTTGGCATAAATGGAGATAACTATCAAAGTTCAAGCACTCCGTCAGCAATCGTCATTGACAAGATATCATATCAAGATTTTGATACTGGAAAATTTATTGAAACAAAGTCGATTAAGACAAAGCCGGGAAAGGTAGTTGAATTATTTTCATATAATGACAAGGGAAAACTAGACCATGTAAAAAATATAGAAATTGCTGCTTTGACCGATCAAGTACCAATGGGAATTCAAACCAGTGAACTTGGCGGACTAGATTTGATTGTTTCTGAAAAGACGATGCAGCAAATATTGGATACACAAAAGACAAATGTAGCACAAACATCTCTTTACTTAAATAGCTCTGACCCAATGGCAACGGAGGCAGCAATTGAGAAAGCGAAACAATCAAACATGTATGTGTACAATGTCTACCATTCTAGACAAAGTTCTCATCAGCTGGCCATGCTTATGTTAGTATTTGCTTATGGATTCATTGCATTGATTTCACTGATCTCAGTCGCAAATATTTTCAATACAATTTCAACCAGCATTTCTCTACGAAAGCGTGAATTTGCGATGCTACGATCTGTCGGTATGACTCCTAAAGGCTTTAATAAAATGATTCACTACGAAAGTGCATTTTATGGCATAAAGGCATTGCTATACGGGCTTCCAATAAGTATTGGTGTCATGATTTTGATCTATTTTTCATTAAAAAGATCCTTTGTATATGGATTTGCATTTCCATGGATGAATATTATTTATGTGGTAGTAATGATTTTCATTTTGATAAGCTTAGCCATGCTATACTCGATTAGTAAAATTAAAAAAGAAAATATCATTGACGGATTAAAACAAGAGAATATATAAGTTGGCTTTTACCTTTCTTTAAAATAACAAGTACCCTATTGAGTAGTTGAATCTAAATAGATTGATTATAGGGTACTTATTTGCATACTCCTGTACGTTGGATAAATTATGCATTTGATTATACAACTTATCCGACACCTTATATCAATCAATTAGTAATACCCACCATCTGTTGAAAAATATATAATTCAAACTCCCTTTTCATTTGCCGTAAAAATAGCTATACAATTTTGAAAATTATTCGTAAAATAAAAACTATACAGTCGGTTTTTGAAAAGAATAAAGTTTTGGAGGGGGAAATAAAATGTCAAGTCCAATAAACGAAAAGGTTCATTTTAGTACTAATTATTATGATGGATTATATGTTTCAACTATTGGTGAAGGGGAGCCAATTATTTTCTTGCACGGAGGTCCAGGTGGCGAGCATCGATTCTTTCTTCCCCATCTTATACCACTCTCTCAAAAATTTAAATTAATATTTTATGATCAAAGAGGGTGTGGAAAATCTAAACTATCTGAAAATAGCCAGTATACAATGCAAGAGGAAGTAAAAGCATTAGAAATAATACGAAAGGAATTAAATTTGGAAAAAATGAATTTGGTAGGGGAATCATGGGGGTCTATGCTAGCTCTTCTTTATGCAACTACCTATCCTGAAAGAGTCAATAAAATGCTATTAACAGCAGCAATTGGTATTACAGCCGAAGGTTTTAATAAATTCGCGGAAGAATTAGAAAGTAAATTGTCAGAAGAAGATATAGCTCAACTGAATTATTGGGAAAAAATATTAGAAAATGATGATTCTGCCTTAAGGGAGATATTTAAAATTATTGATAGGTATTATGTTTATTCAGAAGATACACTAAAACGTAAAACGAAAACCTCATCAAATCCAACAGTTAATGCTGAATTAGGTAAAGATATCATGGAAAACTATAATTTATCTGATAGTATCAACAAAATAAAAGATATACCTATATTAGTTGCGCAGGGAAGTCATGACATCCTTCATCCTGGGTTAATTAAAAATCTCCTTATAGAACATATTCCTCATGCAGAAATGGTAGTTATTGAAAAATGCGGGCATTGGACAGTAGTAGAAAAACCGAATGAAGTGATGAATATTGCACAAAGATTTTTTGGAACACAATCTCAATAAGGTCATTAGAAATATTGGGGCATCCAAGATTACTTTGAAAATATACATGAAGGATAATAAAAGCATTTCCATTTGCGAAATGCTTTTTCTCTTTGCTCCGATTTATATTATCTAGACACACTTTGAAGGTACTGTGTTATGCGTAGAACAGAGTATTAAAATTTTGGAAGCACCTTCCTCGCTCCTAAAAAGAGCCATGTACAAAAGACAAATGGCATTGTCAAGGCAGGTAATCCGAACGGAAGCATCCATGTGATAACGCTTGCTGCGATAGGTACTGTTAGACAAGAAGCTGCAATTCCTGAAATGAGGGCGAATGGATGGTTTTCCGTATTAAAAACTTTAGATATCGCTAATATTGTTAAGATGGCATTATATCCGTAAAGACCTGAATAAATTAAGGAATGCTCCCCACCTAAGGCATATGCCGTAATTAATGCAGCAGCATTCCCAACGATTGCATAAAGACCTAAACGCCAGCCTGCCCAAAATACACCTATAAAAAGAAGAATTCCGGAAAAAACATCTTCAAGAAAAAAAATTTGCCCCATTCCATTAAAACTCCCATGAAGCCAATTAATTTCCCCTTTTATCGTCAACTTCCAATTCGCTAAACTTTGTGGAATTAAGTCAGAACTCAATTTGAAAGCTTTCAAACGATAAGAAGTCAATAGCCAAAACCATGTAAGTACAATATATGGAAATGTAAGAATAGGAATCTCGGTTTTTTTCATAATATGCGTCATTGCTGCACTAAAAATTGCGGTAAATGCCGCTCCAAAAAGTGCAATTATCCACTGATAAGGTTCTTCTAAAAAGATGGTAAGCGCCATTCCAGTTAAAACAGAATTAAATCCGAATAAACCTTGATGAACTGCTTTTTTATCTGCTCCTCCAAGTTTTCCAACAAGCGTACCAATCATGGCAGATAAAATGGTGATAATTCCTAAAGTAAAAGAGGAAATCATGATGGCTATTAGAAATATAAATCCAGTTATCGCATTCTCGATTAGCATTACCTGAGAAATTCCTTTTAATGAAGCTATTAAAAAAGAAAGAAAAGTCCAATCCTTATTTGTCTTGAGGTTATGTTTAAACATAGAATTTCCCACATCTCCTAGATATTGAAATTAAAATTTTTTTCCATTTTCATGTTGAATAAAGCAAGAACTTTATGTGAATAATGGTGTCGAAATATCCTAGTTTCACAAAAACATTTCATTTATAAGAGTGACTGTAAGTATCAAACGTTTTACAAATATTTTATATAAGGAGGTCCAGTATGCAATTAACACCACGTGAAATTGACAAGCTCATGATTGTTGTGGCCGCAGATCTTGCAAAACGTCGAAAAGAAAGAGGTCTAAAATTAAATTACCCAGAATCGGTCGCACTTATTACATATGAAGTATTAGAAGGTGCACGAGACGGAAAAACGGTTGCAGAATTAATGGAATATGGAGCAACCATTTTAACTCGTGAAGATGTCATGGAAGGTATAGCCGACATTGTAGATGATGTTCAAGTGGAAGCTACATTTCCGGATGGAACAATGCTTGTAACCGTACATGATCCCATTAGATAAATCAAAACAGGAGGTACAAACATGGAACCAGGTCAATATTTCTTAAAAGAGGAAGACATTATTTGTAATGCTGGAAGAGAAGCCATAAAACTTTCCGTAACAAATACAGGGGATCGTCCTGTTCAAGTAGGATCTCATTATCATTTTTATGAGGTGAATGATGCGCTGCAATTTAGTAGGGAAGATGGATATGGCAAACGTTTGAATATTCCCGCAGGTGCAGCTGTTCGTTTTGAACCTGGTGATGAGAAGGTAATAGAATTGATTCCCTATGCTGGTGAACGTCATGTATATGGATTTAATAACAAAGTTGATGGTTCTCTTGAAGGAGGGGGTAAGAAATGAGTTTCAAAATGCCCAGAAAACAATACGTCCAGATGTACGGCCCGACAACAGGTGACTCTATTCGTCTGGCAGATACCGAGCTAATTGTACAAATTGAAAAAGACTATACAACATATGGGGAAGAAGTTATTTTCGGTGGTGGAAAGGTTATACGTGATGGAATGGGAATGGATCCTCTTGTAACTAGAGGAGATGGGATACCGGATCTCGTTATAACGAATGCGATTATTTTAGATTACACTGGAATTTATAAAGCAGACATTGGAATTCGTGATGGGAAAATTTCAGGTATTGGTAAGAGTGGAAATCCACTAATTATGGACAATGTGGATATTGTTATAGGATCTGGGACGGAAATCATTGCAGGCGAAGGAATGATTGTGACAGCTGGTGGTATCGATACCCATGTTC
This sequence comes from Heyndrickxia sp. FW510-T9, assembly GCF_058781025.1. NCBI lineage: Bacteria > Bacillati > Bacillota > Bacilli > Caryophanales > Bacillaceae > Heyndrickxia > Heyndrickxia sp. FW510-T9. Next base: position 10,851 of record NZ_JBYSWK010000048.1, read on the forward strand.
ACTTCATAAATCCCGAACAAATTGATACTGCATTGGCAGGAGGAATTACCACTCTTATTGGTGGTGGTACAGGTTCAACTGCAGGTTCACGTGCAACAACAGCTACACCTGGTGTATGGAATATACACCGTATGCTGGAAGCAGCAGAAGCAATGCATATAAATGTAGGTTTTACAGGAAAAGGACAGGCTGCATGTGAGGAACCCTTAGCAGAACAAATTCGAGCTGGTGCGATTGGGTTAAAAGTACATGAAGATTGGGGGGCTACTGCTTCAGCTATAGACTATTCGCTAAGAGTGGCAGATAAGTATGATGTGCAAATAGCTCTTCACGCGGACTCATTAAATGAATGCGGATTTGTGGAGAATACCATGGAGGCTATTAAAGATAGAGTGATTCATATGTATCACTCAGAAGGAGCAGGTGGTGGACATGCTCCAGATTTATTAAAATGTGCTAGCTATTTAAATGTCTTACCGTCTTCAACGAACCCAACGTTGCCGTACACAATAAATACCATTGATGAGGCTTTAGATATGCTAATGGTTTGCCACCATTTGAATCCATCTGTACCTGAAGATATTGCATTCGCCGATTCTAGAATTCGAAAGGAAACAATAGCGGCAGAAGATGTTTTACAAGATATGGGGATTTTCAGTATGACAAGTTCGGATGCTCAAGCAATGGGAAGAGTTGGGGAGACCATCATCCGTACATGGCAAACAGCACATCACATGAAAAAACAAAGAGGGTTTTTGAACGGTGATAAAAAGCTGTCTGACAATAATCGAGCAAAGCGCTATGTTGCAAAATATACCATTAATCCAGCCATCGCCCATGGTATTTCTGACTATGTTGGCTCTATTGAAGTAGGGAAAATAGCTGATCTAGTCATATGGTCTCCAGCATTTTTTGGAGTCAAACCAGAATTAGTTATTAAGAGTGGATTAATTGTTATGGGGCTGATGGGGGATGCGAATGCTGCTATTCCAACACCACAGCCAGTCATTCATCGTCCTATGTATGCTAGCATGGGAAAAGCGTTGCTAAAGAGTAATATTACCTTTGTTTCTCAAGTAGCTTTCGATGACAAAATTCATGAAAAGCTTGGACTGGAAAGAACTATTCTTCCCGTTCACGGAATTCGAAAATTAACGAAAAAAGACATGAAGCATAATTCCGAAACACCCGAATTAACCGTAGATCCTCAAACATACGAGGTTAGAGTAGATGGTGAATTAATTACATGTGATCCTGCCCATGAACTTCCATTGGCACAACGATATTTTCTATTTTGAGGTGAAATCAATTGATTATTGAAAGAATAGAAACAAATATTGAAGACTTAGAAAAAGAAGCATTAATGAATCGCCATATTGAAAGGGTATATCTTGAAAGTGCCCATTTAGTGAAACGAATTCAACGGGTAAAAACAGACCATGGTAGGGAAATTGGCATTAAGTTAAATGATCATCGTGATCTCGCTCGTGGTGATGTTTTATATATGGATGACAAAAATTTGATTGTCATTGATGTTCTTGCAGACGATTTGATTGTGATTAGTCCCCGTAATTTAAAAGAAATGGGAACAATTGCTCATCAATTAGGTAATCGCCATCTCCCTGCTCAATTTGAGGAGAATGAGATGTTAGTTCAATACGATTACTTGGTGGAGGAGTTACTTCAAGAATTACATATTCCATATCAGAGAGAGGAAAGAAAGGTAAATCAGGCTTTTCGACATATAGGACATAGCCATGGAGAGTAGGATTCTATCCTTATTACAATTATGCGACTCTAACTTTCCTACTGGTGCTTTTAGTCATTCCTACGGTTTGGAGAGTTATATTCAAGAGGATAAAGTACATAATTCCGAAACTTTTTTAGAGTGGCTCCAGGTTTATGTAAATGAGCTCCTTATTTACTCGGATGGACTAGCTTGCCATCTAGTCTTTCAATTATTGAAAAAAAACAATATAGATGAGATTTGGAAGTTGGATCGAATGTTAACCATGCAAAATTTGCCGCGTGAAACGAGAGAAGGTACGATGCGAATTGGCGAAAGAATGTTGAATCTCGTGCAAACATTATATGAAGCATCGATATTAAAACAATATCAAGACCGTATAAAAAGTAAGCATTCCTTTGGACACCCCGCTATCGTATTTTCCATGGTTGCATATCATTTGGGTGTATCGGGTTCAAATACTATCCTATATTATTTATATTCTGTTGTAACCAGTCTAGTTCAAAACGCAGTACGAGCAATTCCAATAGGTCAGACGGACGGGCAAAAAATTATTTTTTCTACCAAAGACCTATTAGTAGAAGCAGCTGCTAAAATTGAGAACTTAAATGAAGATGATTTTGGAATAGTATCACCAGGTCTTGAATTATCACAGATGGTACACGAACGAGTAAATATTCGTATATTCATGTCGTAATTTTGAGGTTAGAGAAGTAAAGAAGGAGTTTTTTCTAATAATATTTATAAGAAAGGAAGGTCTTTGATGGAACCAATTAAAATTGGAGTCGGTGGACCAGTTGGTGCGGGTAAAACAATGTTAGTAGAAAAGTTAACCAGGCACCTGAATGATGAACTAAGTATGGCGGTTGTGACCAACGATATTTATACGAAAGAAGATGCGAAATTCCTTATCCAAAATGGAATCTTACCTGCGGACAGAATAATTGGTGTTGAAACAGGAGGCTGCCCTCATACAGCTATTCGTGAGGATGTATCCATGAATTATGCGGCGATTGAGGAGTTAAAGGAGAAGCATCCCGACATACAGTTAATTTTTGTTGAAAGCGGCGGTGATAATTTGGCTGCTACTTTCAGTCCAGAGCTTGTTGATTTCTCTATTTATATTATCGATGTTGCCCAAGGGGAAAAAATCCCGCGGAAAGGTGGGCAGGGGATGATTAAATCTGATTTATTTATTATTAATAAAACCGATTTGGCGCCACATGTTGGAGCCAGTCTAGAGGTAATGGAGCAAGATACGAAGGTTTTCCGCGGTGATAAGCCGTTTGTTTTTACCAATCTTAAGGATCATGCCGGCTTAGATGATGTAATTGGTTGGATTAAAGAAAACGCGTTATTAGAGGGTTTGGCTTAAGATGGATAATTGGACAGGAATCTTACAATTGAATGCTGGAGAAAAGTATGGGAAAACGATTGCAAATAAAATATATTTTCAAGGCGCATTGAAGGTGATGCGCCCTATTTATCATGATAATTCGGGGCAGGCGTGTTACTACATTCTAAATCCAGGTGGCGGGTACTTAGATGGTGATCGCTATCATATGAAAATATTAGTAGAAACTAACGCAAAACTAACTTTAACAACGCAATCGGCAACAAAAGTATACAAAACACCGAAATCTCACGCCTATCAAGAAACTGAAATCATTCTCCAAAAAGGAAGTCACCTTGAATTAATCCCTGATCCGGTTATTGCATATCGAGGAGCACGTTATAAACAAAAAAATGTAATTCGAATGGAAAAAGGCGCTACTCTTCTATATTCAGATATCATAACACCAGGCTGGTCCCCAGATGGAAAACAATTCAGCTATAAAATGCTGCAATTGATGAACGAAATTTATATGGATAACGAGTTAGTAGTATTTGATCATATTAAATTAGAACCATTAAGGCAAAATATAACTGGAATGGGATTCATGGAAGGATATACACACTTAGGATCCATGCTAGTAGTAGGAGAACAAACGGATCACGACCTACTTGATCGTGTATATAATTCCATTCATATGCATACAAAGGAATTTAAAATTGGACTTTCTATGTTACCAATACCTGGGTTTACTTTGCGTGTTTTCGCCAATTCGACACAAGTAATTGAGAGAATATTTGCTGATTGTCAACATGTGATAAAACAAGAATGGTTTCAAACTAAGCATCATTTTCTTAGAAAATATTAAATAATTATATTCCAGACAAAAGTTAATTGTCGGATAAAACGTTTATATTTTGGTTTTAATGGCACACTTTACCTTGCCACAGTGACGACCTATGATAGAATAGAAAAGTTAGCATGTTGATATAGATTAGGGTGAAGAAGATGTTAAAAGCGTATTTTTGGCTAACTTTTTGTGTAGTGGTCTGGGGAAGCAATTTTGTATTTGGAAAAATATTAGTTCAAGATTTTTCCTCAGGCATACTAACCTTATTAAGGCTTACTTTTATCGTAATAGTTCTACTATTGTTCAGATTGTTAACATACACTAAACCAAAATATCGTTTAAATAAAAAAGATATATTTATCATTCTTGTTCTTGGGATTATTGGTGTATTTATCAATCAATGGTCTTTTTTTATTGGATTGCAAACTGCAGATCCTACGACATCCGCATTAATTTTAGCCATGACACCTATTTTAACTAGTTTTTTAGCATTTGTTTTCCTAAAAGAAAGGTTAACCCTCCGCATGTTAATCGGTTCTATTGTTGCGATCATAGGCATTTTTTTTGTAGTAACGAAAGGAAGTTTATCACATGTTCATTTTGAGAAAGGGCTATTATGGATTGTTATAACAATGATTACCTTTGCAATTATGATTATTATGACAAGAGGGCTATCTCAACGAATAGATCCACTTACTATAACTTTATATTCGAATATAATCGGTTTTATCATGTCTATTCCATTTGCCTTTTTAGTGGACAATCCAATAAGAGTTAGCCATCATATTAACGATTGGTTTCTGTTAATTGGGACGGCAGTTGTGGTGCACGGAATCGCAACCCTTATTTGGAATCAAAATATTCGACATGTAAATGCTTCAAAAGCATCCATTTTATCTAATTTAGAACCGTTTGTGGCAATGATAATGGGATTGTTTTTGCTATTTAAACCAATAACTGGTGCGGAAATCATTGGTTCTTTATTTATTGTTGGTGGAGTTTTGCTTTCTACCTATCAGCTTAAAAGGCAAAACAGCAATACATTATTATTTAAAAAGCAAAGTAAATAGTTAAGCTCTAACATATTATTGATGCGGGTACTTTCATTAAAGTCAGGAACTAAGTAGTGTAAATCCGCCCCGATTGGACAAAATAGGCTATGAGGAAGTGATAATGAAAATAATAACATTTCCCAAATCGAGAGGGGTGAAAAGGATGGCTGACAAGGATAGAAATCGTGATGATTTTGATACAAGTGAGGCAGTAGGAACTGGCGCAGGTGCTGTTGCTGGTGGAGCCGTAGGTTCTGTATTTGGTCCGCTTGGTACAGTTGCAGGAGCTATTGCTGGTGGTGCGATGGGTAACAAGGCTGGAGAAAATGTTGATGATGTCAATCATTCAGATCATGAGGAAGAGTAGCATTATTAGTTTTCTTCAATTATAAAAAGGACTTTAACGAGACTCCCAAATTAGGGAGTCTCTGTTAATTTAAAAAAAGTGTTTAAACCTAAGAAATGGTTAAAATAAACTCAGAAACTTTTTTAGTGATAGAAAGGTGGTAAATATAGATGGTTGTTAGGTCGAATGTTCCCATTAGAAAACAAAAAGAAGCATTTAATATAAACCGAAAAAAGAAGGTATTAGTTTTTATATGGATCCAATGGGAGAGAATGTTTAATTGGCTATTTCATATCCAAGCAATTGATAGAAATAATCCGCTTTTAAAGGTAAGGGTTAGAACTTATTGGGGTAAAACAATTCAATTGGTAGATGGAGAGATAATTAAAAGGGGAGATCGTATATTGGAGTTACATCTAAATAATGAGATGCTATACAACATGAGTATCAATTCACGTTCTCCGTTTCAATTAGCAATTCAAATGATCCGTATAACGGAACAGTTATTACCGCAAACACTACCTATCATCTTAAAACATCCAAATTCCGAAAAGATTAAAGCTCTATATGGCGTATCTTTAATTTATCAAGGGACTAATCAATTGGGTTTTACTATTAATAACGTGCCAAAAGGACCATTCTCTTTCTTTACAAAAATTTATTTACGTCTACTCATATCTATCTTTCACCCACAAGGTTTTGAAAGATTACAAAACAAAATGGAGCAATTTGTACCAAAGATGATGATTATGACGAAAAAGGAACTTATGCGAAGATATCCGATTGAAAACTATTAGAGTGTTTGTCAAGTATGAATTGATAATAGAAAATAATTCGCTCATTGATTAATTTACTTATATTTATATTTATATTTCTAATAACTATTTTCAACTTAGAGGTGAAGAGATTTGGATATCAACGTTATGACATATAATATACACCATGGAAAAGGGAGTGATAAGCGTACAGATCTTCATCGCATTGCAGATATTATAAAAAAAAGTAAGTCAGATATTGTTGGGCTGAACGAAGTGGATAGAAATTTTTCTCGGCGGAGTAATTATGAAGATCAAATTAGTTGGCTAGCAAAGCAATTAAACATGTATCACGCATTTAGTCCGTCTCTTTCCTTAGCACATAAGGGAAATAAGCATGTTAGAGAATATGGGAATGCTATTTTGTCCCGATATCCAATAGTAACGTATAATAGTTATACTTTTCATTTAAAGCTTGGACTCGCTGAACCAAGATCCTTACTTGAAGCTATCATTCAAATTAATGGAAAGCAAGTTCGTTTTTATGTTTCGCATTTAAGTATTAATACTTTTCTTCATCGTAAACAATCGAATTTTATCCTCCAGAAGTTTAATCAGTGTTCATATCCTACAATTATTATGGGTGATTGGAACATGAAGGCTGGTTCCAAAAAATGGTGTCGCATTACGAAAACGTATCAAGATGTATGGAATCTTGCAGGCAATGGACCAGGCTTTACATATCCCTCACAGAAGCCAAAATTAAGATTAGACTATCTTTTTGTGAGCAGAGATGTTCAAGTAGATTATGTAGAAGTTGTAAACATATTATCCATAGCATCTGATCATTTGCCTTTAAAAGCGACACTTTCCATCTTTTAATAATATATTGTCTGTTAACTCCAATTTCCTTCTCCTACACTATATTATTCATATGAATCTGTTATTTGTTCATACTAATAGCTATACAAGATTAATCTATGGAAGGAAGAAGGATGGATGACATCTGGACAATCTCAAAAAAAAAGAGTTATTGTACTTATAGTTGATACATTAATGGATCCCACATTACAAGCTGCACTAAAGTCAGGGAATGTTCCTGCCTTTCAATTTTTTATGGAAAAGGGTTGTTATTATTCGAATGTGGTTAGCCCTTTTCCGACTATGTCTGTAAATGTTGATAGTACATTATTAACCGGCGAATATAGCGATAAACATAAAGTACCAGGACTCGTTTGGTATAATCAAAACGAAAAAAGAATTGTTAACTATGGCAGTCATCCGAGAGAACTTTATAAACTGGGACTAAAGCAATCCATGGAAGATATATTTTTCAATTTAAATCATGTTCATTTAAACAAGCAACATAAAACCATTCATCAAATATTACATAAAGAAGGAATGCAATCGTCATCCATCAATGCACTTTTATATAAGGGAAGTTGCCAAAATGTATTAAAAACACCTTTTCTCCTTTCCATGGTAACAGGATTGAAAAGGAAAATAGCTGTTTTATCACCAGACATATACTCATATGGAGCCTTTCAGTGGTTAAATCCAATCAAAAAGTATTCTACTTCATGGAGAAAATATGGCTTTAATGATAAATTTACTGCTAATGAAGTATGTTTTCTTATCAATGAAAAGAAATTACCACCTTTAACCATAGCTTATTTTCCAGATTTAGATCAAAGTGTGCATAAAAATGGAAGGAAAGATATAAAGGGGATACAAAAAGTAGATCAACAATTACAAAAAATCCTCAATCAGTACCCTTCCTGGGATGAAGCTTTGGAAAACAATATATGGATTATTTCAGGTGACAATGGACAAGCATGGATTAGTACTAATAAAAAAGAAGCGTTAATTGACCTTAGAGATCTATTGAAATCGTATCGGATAGTTAAATTAAAAAAGGGGGTAACACCTCAAGACGAAATCATCCTATGTGTGAACGAAAGAATGGTTTTTATATATACATTAAACAATCAAAATGTGCCATTAAAAGATATCGCAAAGATACTGAAAAATGATCATCGGATTGATATTATTTCCATTAAAAATGAAAAATTAGTAACTGTTACATCTGGAATACATGATGGGTATCTTCAATTTCATCCTGAAGGAGATTTTTTCGATAAATATGGGCAATCATGGTTCTTAGAAGGGAATACAGAAATATTAAATCTATCTATTACGAATAAAATCATAAAATATGGAGCTTACCCTGATGCATTAGCAAGATTATACTCCTCTTTTTTCTCACATGAAGGGGACTACCTCATTGCTAGTGCAAAACCTGGACACGAATTTATTGGAGAAGGATCTCCTACTCATATTGGAGGTGCAAGCCATGGCGGTCTGCACATGGAAGATTCGTTAGTGTCTATGATTGTTTGTGGCACTTCTACTGTACCAAAGCACTTACGAATAATTGACTTTAAGGATTGGATTTTGTCAATGGTTCAAGAAAAATAACATACTATACAAAAACCAAAGAGACCTCAGAAGGGCCTCTTTTTATATAAAAATTAAATTGGCGTAGAGTAGGTGAGTCAACTTATACTAAGCCCAACAAATTGCTCCAATAATAATTAGAAGGATAAACAATACGACAATAAGGGCAAATCCCGCCCCCATACCACCAGTAGGGGCTGGATATGCGTATCCTTGATTTCTACAACCACCGCACCACATAAAAGTCACCTCCATTTTATGAGAGAAAATTCACCTATTTATTAATAGCCCATGCCACCGCCATAGCCTCCTCCAAGAAATGCAGCTCCAACTATGATTAGTAGGATAAATAAAACAACAATTAGAGCAAATCCTGCTCCATAACCACCGCCATCAGACATGCCAAAACCTCCTTTATGTTCGGATAAAATAAGGTATGTTGTTTATGAAAAAGTGGAAAGGCATTAAAACTACTTTAGAAAAAACATTCCTAAAAATAATGATACAGTCTAAAAGAACTAACGAAGGGACAAATATTTAAAAATAAATATGCTTAGAAAACCATAGGGGAATAGTATTGTCATTAGTCCGCATAATAAGGTGAAAAGAGTTAAGGAAGTGGAATAGTTGAAGGGAAGAAAAAAATATACCGATAAAGAAGAAATATCCTATACAGATGTATCAACTGTTGAAGCGAGAAAAAACTTCATTCATCCTGAAGATTTACCAGAGGGCTCTTATGGTGCTCCTGGCGGTGCCAATACACCTGTTCAAGGAAAATCTACATCATGGGAAGAAGGACAAAGGTCATACAGTAACTTCAACTATGAATTTAAATCCTTCCATCAGGATCTACCAAGGGAATATCCAGGTGCACATCCTACACATGATGATCCGGATGAAAATCAAGAGCCGCCATATGATGAAAGTAATTAGGCTAGTTTTTTTATAACGAGTGAAAGCAAGGGGAATAGATACTTGCTTTTTTAACTCTTGAGTGATATATTTTTAATCATTATTTAGTGATAAGATTTTGTTACCGTTTAATAAATTTTTATAATGCTAAATAATAGTGGATTTTTGATAACTAAAGGATATTAATAAAACTAAATAGTTCCTTCGGGGTCGGGTGAAATTCCCAACCGGCGGTGATGAAACGAAAGGTTTCTAAGTCCGTGACCCGGTTAACGGTTTGTTAAACGGTGGAGCTGGTGAAAATCCGGCACCGACAGTATAGTCTGGATGGGAGAAGGAAAAAGCTAGGTTTGAACAAGGGATTAGTATACCCTTATTTAACCTCTATTTGAGCTGCCTTTTATTAAAGGACCCTGAATTTTAATTATTCATGGGTCCTTTTTTTATGCTTTAGGAAATTATACTTCAAATTATCACTCGATGAAATTACACTTCAAATTTCACTCATTCGTACACCGATGAGCAAGGCGCCTGCGCATTTGTTCTTTCTAAAGGAGAATTAAAATGAATGATTTTGACTACATGAATTTAGCTTTAACAATAGCAAGTGCAACAACAGGACAAACCTCGCCAAATCCAATGGTAGGAGCGGTTCTTGTTAAGGATAATCAAATTGTTGGATTAGGTACCCATATAAAAGCCGGTGGTCCACATGCGGAGGTTCATGCCATTCAAATGGCAGGAGAAAATGCAAATGGTGCAACACTTTATGTGACACTAGAACCTTGCAGTCATTATGGAAAAACTCCACCTTGTACAGATTTAATCATTCAAACCGGGGTGAAAAAAGTATTCGTTGCAACAGTAGATCCAAATCCGAAAGTTTGTGGAAAAGGTATTCAAAGTATGAAAGACGCAGGTATTGAAGTGGAAGTTGGCATACTTCAGGAAGAAGCAAGTAAGCTGAATAAAGTATTTTTTCATTATGCTAGCTCAAATCTTCCTTATGTAACAGTAAAAACCGCTATCAGTCTTGACGGCAAGATTGCAACGGTAACAGGGGAAAGTAAATGGATTACCAGTGAGGAAGCAAGAGAGGATGTTCATCGGTATCGTCATATGCATGAAGCCATATTAGTCGGCGTTAATACAGTCATAAAGGATAATCCAATGCTGACAACAAGATTAAAAAATGGGGGTAAAAACCCCATCAGGATTATCTTGGATACGACTTTGAGAATACCTTTGGAAGCGAATGTAGTGAAGGATAAATCGTCCAAAACCTATATTATAACTGGACATAAGGTAGACGCTCGAAAAGAGAGAACGATAATTGGGCTAGGAGTAGAAATCATCAAAATGGATCAATCCACCATTTTAATTAATGAAATGCTTAAAGTGTTAGGTGAGCGCGGCATTACCTCCATCTTTGTAGAAGGAGGCGCAAAAGTTCAAGGTAGTTTCCTGAAAGAAAATGCATTTCAAGAAGTAATCACCTACATCGCCCCGAAACTAATAGGCGGAGATCGTGCACCTATTACATTTGGTGGAAATGGGATAGAACAAATCAAGGATGTTCCGCTACTTCGTTTTTCGCAAATTGACAATATCGGAAATGATATAAGAATCATTGCAGTACCAATGGAGGTGACATAATAGCAAATGTTTACAGGGATTATTGAGGAAATAGGGGCGGTTCAAGCAATAAAGCGTACTGATGATTCATTTGTACTGACCATTAGCGCAAGTAAAATAATGAATGATATCCATTTGGGTGATAGTATCGCCATTAATGGAGTGTGCTTAACAGTCACAGACTTTACAGATAAACAGTTTTCAGTTGATGTCATGCCTGAAACTATAAAAGCTACAAGTCTAGCGGCGGTGACTCGTGGATCAAATGTAAATTTAGAAAGGGCTATGGCTGCTGGTGGAAGATTCGGAGGTCATTTTGTTTCTGGGCATGTTGATGGTATAGGAACCATCATGATGAAGAAAAAAGTAAAAAATGCTGTGTACTACGAAATCGAGATGAATAAAGAATTATTAAAATATATCATTCAACGTGGATCTGTTGCTGTAGATGGGACAAGCTTAACGATTTTCGGTATTAGTGAAAATAGCTTTACCCTATCTATTATTCCGCACACCCTTTCTGAAACAGTATTGGGGTCAAAAAATGTAGGAGACATCGTAAATATAGAATGCGATATGCTTGGGAAATATTTGTCCCACTTTTTAAATAATAACCAAACAATTTATACTAAAAAGGATTCCGGGATTACAGCTAAGTTTTTAGAAGATAACGGATTTACATGAGGAGATGCTTTCAATGTTCCATACAATTGAAGAGGCAATAAATGATTTGAAGCAAGGTAAAGTAATCATCGTTTGTGATGATGAAAATAGAGAAAACGAAGGAGATTTTATTGCGATTGCAGAAAAAGCGACGCCAGATATCATTAATTTCATGGTTACATATGGACGTGGTCTAGTTTGTGTTCCAATTGAAAAGGAATTAGCACAAAAACTCGATTTAGCGCCAATGGTGTCTAAAAATACTGATTCACATGAAACAGCTTTTACTGTAAGTATCGATCATAAATCAACTACCACGGGGATATCCGCCTTTGAACGGTCTGCTACCATTCTGCAGCTAATTGATAAAAGATCAACTGCTCCCGACTTCAAGAGACCAGGTCATGTGTTCCCGTTAATTGCTAGGGAAGGTGGCGTAATACAAAGACCTGGACATACAGAAGCAGCCGTTGATTTAGCTAAACTTTGTAATGCAAAGCCAGCAGGAGTGATATGTGAAATTATGAATGGGGACGGTACGATGGCGCGAGTTCCTGAACTTAGCAAAATAGCGGATAGATTTGAATTGAAAATGATCAGTATTAAAGACTTAATTAATTACAAACGCGATAAGGAAGTAAGTCACATAAATTAATTTTTTAAGAAAATGGAGGAAATGAAAATGGGTAATATTTTTGAAGGTAATCTAGTTGGATCGGGTTTGAAGATAGGGATTGTAGTAGGGCGTTTTAATGAATTTATTACGAGTAAATTATTAGGTGGTGCACAGGATGCTTTAAAACGACATGGAGTAAATGATGAAAATGTAGATATTGCTTGGGTACCTGGAGCGTTTGAAATTCCATTTATCGCACAAAAAATGGCGAAAAGTAAAAAGTATGATGCAGTTATCACACTTGGCACTGTAATCCGTGGTTCTACACCACATTTTGATTATGTTTGTAATGAAGCAGCTAAAGGAATTTCAAATACTTCATTGAATTCAAATATTCCTGTAATTTTCGGGATTCTTACCACTGAATCTATTGAACAAGCTATTGAACGTGCGGGAACGAAGGCAGGTAATAAAGGATGGGATGCCGCAGTATCTGCAATTGAGATGGCTAATTTATGCAAAAGCTTTGAATAATTGTGCCAAAAAATAATGAACAAAAACCATCTTCGCAATGGAGATGGTTTTTCGTTTTATAATAATTGCCGTATGGGAAATATAAAAGGTAAGGTTGAGATATTAAAAGAAATTTCTTCTTTGGAAAGTAGGACTTTCATTCAAAACTTGCCTTCCGTTTTCTAATCCAATCTACAATCCATTTATTAAGAATTGCTAATATGTAAAGTGTAATGAATGATTCAAAGTAATTCCAATTATGTGTCTGATATATATGGAAATAAACGAATATTGGTATCCCCACAAATGAAATTAATATATCCGCAATTAAAAATGCAAATAGATAAAAACTCCATCTGCTAAATATTTGGTAGATAAGTGTAAAAATAACAGGTATTATAGCAAAGTCAGCGGCATTAAATCGACTCGAGAAGGGGACGAGCTGGTGAGGGTAGCTCCATTTGTGGTAAAACGCCCCAATTTCATCTGTAAGTCCCACTAAAAAGATACTGATCATAAATGCCAAAGAAAGTAATATTAGGCGGCCACGATCGATTAATAAGAAGAGAAGAATTATAAATATAGCGTTTATTATTAAAATTGCCCACCAGTGAACACTAAACAAATCATGGTGAAGCCAATAGCTCCATAGCTTTTGGTGGTACTTGTTAGCAATGTTTTCAATTACATGCATCATTATCACTCCGTTTACTATCTTAAACTTCTTTTCGATAACGGTGTATAATCCTCACAAATCATACCCCTTCTAACAAAGGGCTACTTTATCTTATTTTTAACTGTATCTACTACATCTTTCATTAAAGCTTTGTCCTCATTTGATCCTTTTACGGCAACATAAATAGGTATTAATGTTAATGGAATATACATTGAATAGGTAATCCATTTAAAAAAAACATCCATTTTTTTCAACTCCATTAAGTATTTATCTATATGATTGGTCTTTTTCATAAAATTCATTCCAAAATAAATGTAAAGATGGGGAAATTTTTCATTGTAGGTATCAAAAAAATAAAGCTCTGTGATTTTCAGAGCTTTAACATCTAAATCATTTTAACCTATCGCTGTGACTTTCGATAACCGGCCTTTTTCGCATCTGTTTCCGTACAAAACCAAACGATATTATCCTTCGTACGATTATAGAATTCACCTCCAGGAATATGATAAATCTTACTGTTAGCATTTCCTTTAATTTTTCCTTTACAGCTTGTATTGCTTTCTTTGTTACCGGAAAAATTTTTAATAGAATGGATGGATGATGAATTAGTTTCGGTAGTATTTGACGAGTTGCTTTTAGCCTCAATATTGTAACCATGATCAGTTACATATCCTTGAATCGACCATATTCCTATTTTGTGTTTCCGAGCATAATCTTCATCGTTTTTTAAAGCACTCAAGTGTTTTGTATTGGGCTTGTAAATATATGCTACGCGGGCAAGACCTTTTTTCACTACCTCTTCATTGTACATTTTTCCGTTTGGTAAATAGATGTAGGCTAGTAATCTTCCGTATTTATCACGTTCATGTCCTTTCACACCTTCTTCGAGCATTACATTTGTTCCAATTGCAAGTTCTTGTTCAGCAAAAGCACTCGCCTCAGGTCCATACGGTTCAACTGGCGTTCCTGGTTTGTGTGTTTCAGGAGTATCTATTAATAGGAGACGTATCTTTTCATCTTTACCGTGTATGCTTACATGGACGGTATCACCGTCGACGTTTTTTACAATCGTTGCAGCAACAAGACCTTTTGGTAAGGTTGTTTGTGTTTTAGATTTGCTTTGAATTACATGATTATTATTACTTTTAATATTAGTTTTCTTACCATCTGAAGATTGTGAAATAGATTTTTCGCTTGTCTTTTTTTCGACGGAGCTACTAACGATTTCACTGTGTTTCGTTGTTCCGATAGATTGCGAACATGCTCCCAATAATACGAATGCAAATAATAGTAATAGCCCAATCTTTCTTTTCATGCTTTTCTTCGTTGTCAATTTGCTCAAACTCCTTATACATTTATATAACTACTTAATAAACTAATCCAAATTTAAAAGTTAGCATAATTCATCATATGTTTAAAGGTTGTAATGAAAATTTTTGTTTGTTAATATATTCATATATTAATATTTCGGTTTTAAAAGGGGGAGTCTGACAAAACAGGCTTCTTTTTTTTATTTACTTCCATTATTTTCAATCTGATTTGGGAATAATGATTGGAATACATTAATTGATACGTAATGAAAAAGGAATGATCCGCTTTGTCGAATGAAGCAATAATAGCAATTGCCATTTTTCTCCTTACTTATGGGCTAATTATTTCTGATAAAATCCATCGAACGATTATCGCTATGCTCGGTGGAATTTTGATGATTATCTTTAACATTGTGACGCAGGAAACCGCTCTTCATCATATTGATTTTAATACCATTGGATTACTTATTGGAATGATGATTATGGTTTCCATTACAGGTGAAACTGGCGTTTTTAAATATGTTGCCATTTGGTCGGCAAAAAGGGTAAATGGGAGACCAATAGCCATTTTACTTGTTTTGTCTCTAATTACTGGGATAGGCTCCGCTTTTTTAGATAACGTTACAACTGTCCTACTTATGGTACCAGTTACATTTAGCATTACTCGCCAACTACGTATTTCGCCAATCCCTTTTCTTATTTCTGAAATTCTCATGTCCAATATTGGTGGAACAGCTACAATGATTGGCGATCCACCAAATATTATGATTGGAAGTGCAGTCCCAACCTTAACATTTATTAAATTTATTACGAATTTGGCGCCAATCATCTTAATTATTATGGCGGTCACTATCCTATTGTTAATGTATATGTATAGGAAAGAGTTTAAAACATCGGATGAAACAAGAAAAAGAATTATGAGTCTCAATGAAAAGGACGAAATCACAGATAAAATACTTATGATTAAATCTCTTTCCATCATGGGTTTAACGATAATCGGCTTTTTTTTACATGAATGGATAAAGGTTGATACAGCAACCGTCGCATTAGCAGGAGCATTCATTCTATTATTGTTATCAGGGGAGAGTTATTTAGAAAGTGCGCTTGAAAATGTAGAATGGACAACGATTTTCTTCTTTATTGGCTTGTTTGTGCTTGTTTCAGGTTTAGTAGAAACTGGAATCATTGCAAAAATTGCATCCTATGCTATACAGTTAACTGGTGGACACGATACATCTAGTTCTTTTTTAATCCTTTGGCTAAGTGCCGTTGCATCGGCTTTTATTGATAATATTCCATTTGTGGCAACGATGATTCCTCTTATTCAGCAGATGGGCGAACTAGGGATTCATAATCTAGAACCTCTATGGTGGTCATTATCATTAGGTGCATGTTTAGGTGGAAACGGAACCTTAATCGGGGCAAGTGCGAATTTAGTTGTTGCAGGACTAGCAGGAAAAGAAGGATATAGGATTACGTTTGTAAAGTATTTATTCATAGGATTCCCGCTAATGTTGATTTCTATATTAATTTCCATGGGTTATATCTATATTAGATACTTACTTTAAAAAAGGTGGGGAGATAATGGTAAAGGTTCAATATGAGATGAATGAAAATATTGTTTTCATGAGTGAAAATAAGAGAGAAGACGGAATCGAAATAATACTAAAACCTAAAACGGATGATGCATTTCAAAAGCTTCATGAAGTTCGCCATTTCTTTGAAAGTGATAAAGTTTATACGGATGTATTATTTTATACTTATTCTGATAATCGAGTACAGGTAATAGTTCGGGATGATTTGTATGTAGTTTTTTTAGTAGCACTTTTTCGAAGGCAGCTAATAAAAAAGCTTGAATGGGTATAAAAAAAGACTCTCGTCGAGTCTTTTTTTATTGCTTTATCTCTTCTTCATTAATTCGAATCCATCTTTTGAAATAGCCTTGTTCGTATAGCTCCTTAAGTAAAATGGTTAAGATTGGGGTTAACAGCATTCCCCAGAATCCGAACAAGCCTAGGAAAATAACCATTAACGATAACATTAAAAACGCTGAAACTCCCAACGACTCTCCGACAATTTTCGGTTCAAGCAACTGTCTGACGAGAAATACAATGCCATATACAATTAGTAATTTAATCGCTAAGGCGGAGTTGCCGACAATGAATAAATAAAGGATCCATGGAATAAAAATAGTTGCAACTCCTAATAGCGGAAGTAAATCAAAGAGCCCAGACAAAATCGAGATAATAAAAGCATTATTAACACGGAATATTAATAATGAGACAAATATAATGACAAACGTAATGGTCATTAATTTTAATTGAGCTGTAATATATTTAGTAATTCCGCTAATTACATTAATTCGTAAAAAATCCCAGCCTTCTATCACCCAATTTGGAGCTTTTTCGTTGAATTTTGCTCTTACTTTTTCTGCATCCTTCCCTAAGAAATAAGCAAGGATGATTCCTAAAAGTAAATTCCCGATAAAAACGATACTAGTATTTACCGTTCCCACGATAGTCCATAAAAATTTAGAAAAATAGATTATAAATTTTTGACCGAATGAACCTATCTTTTCATTAATTTTTTCTGGAATTCCATATGGGAGATCTGTATATTGGTTTATGAGATGGTGATATTCGCCACCAAAATTGTTCTTTAATGTGTCAATATAACTTGGCATTTTGGTAATTAAACTATGTACTTGATTTACGGCAACCATGCCTCCGAAAAAAATCACTCCTAGTGCCAATAATAAATATAAGACAAGTGATATCGCAATGGCGGCACCCCGTTTTATTTTAATGGCAACCAATAATTTTACCATCGGCTTTATGAGCATATAAATAATGGCGCCAAACACAATTGGAGTGGCAATGCTGAAAATCCAATTGGCAAATTTTAATGAAAGCCAAATTACAGCTATTAATATAACAATATCAATAATTGTTTTATAATGTCTTTTAATAAATGACCAAACTATCTCACCCATAGAACGTCCCCTTTCTCATTATTTTTAGTATAACAGTTACCTACAAATTTTCCATAACTTGTTTCGTTACACTGGTATTAAGCAGAGTATTTCCTAAGAAGGTTTTTTAAAGGTATGAAACAGAGAGGAAAGGAAAAGAATCTGCCTATTATACTCTATTT
>NZ_JBYSWK010000049.1:0-28469 GCF_058781025.1 Heyndrickxia sp. FW510-T9
GTTCGAAACCTCAAAACTGGTTTGATCTTTGAACTCTTCAAAGTTGTCAAAAAAGCAACAAAGTTTACGAAAAGAGCAATAATAAAAAGGAAAATAGCCTTGATAGCTATTTTCCTTTTCTCATTAGTACAGATCAAACATATTCACTTGATACCCTAATTCCTTTAAATAGTTAAAGAATTGTCCGCGATGGTGAAATACATGTGTAGTACTTTCAACGAGCCATTTTGCTTGAGTATGTCCTGACATTTCTTCCCCAAAATAAAATGGTTTTGTTACTTTCTCAAAAAAATCTGTTTCAGATAATGATTCATAGTAGGCTTTAAATTCTTGATAACCCTTTTTCATTACGTCGACAAGCTCATTTGCATGGCTTGACTGTAATTTCCCTTCTAATTCACGGATCTCTTCTTCACCTTTCTCTTGACCGATTGCTAGGTCTACCGCAGGAATTTGCACAAGATGATTAGCAAGTTCGAGTAGAGTTCTCATTTTTTCATTTGGACGATAATCCCAATCTTTTTCTTGGATTTTCATCAATAAATTGCTCGTTGTTCGTACAGCCACATCCCACTCCGAGAATAATACCTCTTTCATTGTATTAACACTCATATGTTCCGCCTCCTTTATAGTAAGTATTTCGCTATTTTATTAGAGATTCCTTCTACACTTGTCCACTGATTCAGTTTATCCATTTCCACCGCAGGTAAGCCCTTTTTTACGCAAAAAAAACGACCATGCTGGTCGGTTAGACAGTTTTCCTTTTTTTACGAAAGATCGTAAATACAACGTATAAGACAATCACGATAATAGCAATAATCGTCACTGGCTGAACATACGGCCTAGCTAGTTGATTCACTTGCTCCCAGTTAGAAGCGAGTTTGTGGCCTAAATATACAAAAAGAATAGACCATGGTATTGCGGCTAGTCCTGTATACAACGTAAATTTACTAAACGACATTTTTGTAATACCCGCAGGAATCGAAATAGCATGTCTCACAATAGGGACAAAACGTGCAGTGAAAACAACACCTGATCCATATTTATCGAACCACTTTTCCGCTAAAAGAATATGACGTTCATGAATAAAAATATATTTCCCAAATTTCTCAAGAAATGGTCGCCCGCCATATGCGCCAATCCAATAAATAATGATTTGGGCTATCGTTCCCCCAATAACACCCGCTATAACAGCCCCAATAAAACTAATATCGCCTTTTGAAACAAGATAGCCCGCAAAAGCAAGGACAATTTCACTTGGTATAATTTCAATTGCCAAACCTAATATGATTCCCAAGTAGCCCAGACCAGCAAAAGTCTGTAATAAAGAATGTATGATATCTCCCATTCTGTTCCTCCATTATATGCATTCATTTAATAGACTGTTTTTTTATTTTAAAGTTCAAATTTTTTCAACATCCAATCTAGTATATCGAATCAACTGCCCGATTAAAAGTTTTCATGTTTTTAAAAACGGTATCAGTTTCCAAAAACTAAATAGATGTTCATGGTGTAAAAAGTGTATGTTCTGGGGAAATTAACTTATATTTTCAAAAGAAATTGGAGGAAACGGTATGGAACAATCTGTTTTAACCGGACATCATTTAGTAAATGGAATAAACGTGTATTATGAGTTTTATCCAAATAAAAATGCGAAAACAGTTGTTTTATTGCACGGGCTTCTTTCCTCGACTTTTACCTATCGCCATTTGATACCTTTATTAAGCAGGGACTATCAAGTTTTATCAATAGACTTACCTCCATTTGGGAAAAGCGAAAAATCAAAGCGCTTTGTTTACTCCTATAAAAATATGGCTCATACGGTCATTCAAATAATCGCTTATTTTGGCATTAAGGACCCTGTTCTAATTGGTCATTCTATGGGAGGACAAGTGGTATTAAATATCCTTCACCAAATACCGGAATTTGCGGAGAAAGTAGTCCTACTTTCTAGTTCATCTTATCTAAAACGTTCAAAGTTGCTAGTAAGATTGTTTAGCTATATCCCGTTTTCCTCATTTTTTGTAAAACTTTGGCTCGCAAGGACTGGAATAGTCAAAAATCTGCAAGAAACCATTTACAATCATTCATTAATCAATAATGAAATGATAGAAGGCTATTTACAGCCATTTTTACAACATAGAATATTTACTGCCTTAACAAGAATGATCCGTGATTGGGAAGGCGATTTACCGAAGGTTGTATTAAACCAAATTAAAGCAAATTGTCTCTTAATATGGGGGGATCACGATAAATCACACCCTTTACACGTAGGGGAAAAACTTAAAAATGATCTTATTCATTCTAAACTAATTGTTCTTGAAAAAACTGGCCATGCAATTCCTGAGGAAAGGCCATTGGAAATTTATGAATATATTAAAGGTTTTTTAACGGAAGGTTGAGCTATACTTAGGGGATTCTTAATATTACAGTTACACAAAACAACAAAAAGGATAAAACCTCCTACGATTTTATCCTTTTTGTTATTTGTATTCTTTTTTCAAGTTACTTTTACTTTGCCTTCAACTGCTTCAAATGATGTTCATCATGCTCCACTTCACCATTAATATATTCCTGAAGAGAAATGCTCCTGTCTTTTATCCTAAATGTTTGTGATAAATCTTTATCATGGAGTTCTTCTATTAACAATTGTCGATATTTTATAGCTTCATCAATCAGTTTCTTCAGTGATATTCCCGAGTGGGCATAACTTTCCGCTTTCTTGTTCATTTCTTCTACATGATCTGCTGTTATTTCTACTAAAGTTTCCCCTCCAAGCATATGCGGTAATCGCTCTTCATAAAAGAAGCGGTCCCAAAACATCATATGAGAAATGATAGCCGCTTTGGACCATTTCCCTTCTTTATATGGTTTAAAAAAGCCTTCGTTTTCATTTGCATCAATACTATTAAGGTAATCTATCCAGGTCTTTAATGTTCCCATTATCCACACCCCACTTTTTTTCAATTCCTTATTAATTCGTCGGGGATAGGAATTTTTCCTTTAATAAAAATTTTTATAGCTGTTTTCGTATTAAATATTGCTTTTCTAATTAGTTTATTTCCCTATCAAGTTTTCTTCTTGGATCATCTTTTCTTATTAAGATTCTTCATTATAAAACTGAAGGAAAATTCCATGAGTTTTTCGGCTACAAAAACAACTTAGTTAAGAAAAGAGCCTTTTATAAAGGTAAATCTCTTTTTCGAAAAATTAATATCGCTAAAGCATACAAAACAATACCAGAAAAACCCAGACCAAGTGAAATGGGCAAAATATTTACAGTGCCCTTCGCAATCTCAGATGGATTAAAGGTTGAAAAGACTGTCAAATATTTTAGCCAATCAAAATCTGTACTCATTTTCGCTACTAAATTGATAGCAAAGAAAACAATGGAAAGGCCGCCAGATACTGCTAATGCACGCTTCTCATCATTAAACACACAGGAAAAGAAGAAGGAGTAGCCACTAATCATAAAGAAAAGCAAGAATCCTACTACATTCATTTGGATAAAGTTTGATACATGAAGATCATTGTTCTCCATGATTATGTCCGACCCTATTAAAACCGTTGCAATGGTAATTATTGTTACCAGTAAGAGACCAAAGATTAATATAGTCGCTTGACTGAGGGCAATCCTTGTCCGCGAAACAGACGTGGAAAGTAAGTATGCCATCGAGCCTCTATCTACTAACCGTACAATAAGCTGAGAGGAAAGAACCACACAATAAACCATTAAAATCAATATGAACAGCAATCCGTAAAATTCACCTGCTAAAAATCCGCTCAGATCTTTAGGCATCCCACCATCAAATCCGAAAGCACTTAAATATTTTGACGGCATTTGCTTAATAACTGTATCCCAAGCATTTGATTTTGCAATGGATGGATATATTAACATGATTAGCAAAACATAAAAAGCCGATCCGAATGCATAGCTAAAAAGTGTCTTTCCTTTTGTTTTCAAGGTTGATAAGAAAAGTGAAGCATTCATTATGCTTTATCCTCCCTATTATAAAAATGCATAAAAATTTCTTCTAAATCCTGTGCATGGATATCTAAATTATTAATCTCACATTCTGCCAATACTTTTACAAAATGATTGTAATCCCCTTGGACAACAACTTTTGCTCGAAGTCCATTCACATCAAGGACGGTAAGCCCAGATTGCTTTATTTTTTTGATATCTTCACGATTTTGAACAGTAATATCAAATACTTTACGTTGCATTGTTTGTAGATGCTGCACATTTTCAATTGCTACTAATCTACCATCCTTAATGATACCGACTCGGTCACAAGTACGGTCAATTTCTTGAAAAATATGTGAAGACATTAAAATTGTTTTGCCTTTTGCTTTTTCTTCGAGAATCAAATCTATAAACAGGCTTTGCATTAATGGGTCAAGTCCGGATGTTGGCTCATCTAAAATTAAAATTTGCGGGTCATGCATAAATGCAGCAACGATACCCACTTTTTGTTTCATCCCTTTGGACATTTTGCGAATCGGTGTTTTCACATCGAATTGGAACCGTTCAATTAACTCATCACGCTTTGTCAGGTTCTTTGTACCTCTCATCCCACCAAGAAGTTCAAGAAATTGCAGTCCATTCATATCATCTAAAAAAGCAATCTCACCAGGTAAATATCCTACTTGCTTTTGAATTTCCGCATTTTTGTTCCAGCAATCTAAACCGTTAATTTTGGCATAGCCTGCTTTTGGTTTCATAAAACCCATTAGATGTCGGATTGTTGTTGATTTTCCAGCACCATTTGGCCCTAAATATCCAAACACTTCTCCTTCCTTTACCTCGAAGGACAAATCAAAAATACCCCTTCCATTTGGGAATACTTTCGTTAATTTGTTAATTTGAATTCCCATTATGAACTCTCCCTTTTAAATATTTTGAATTAAAACGATTCATTTGCTACATAATAAATCACTTTTTAATGAAAATCAATATGTTTTGAATAAAATTTATTGTTTCATTACAAAATATATAGTAATCTTTAGTTGAGGTGAAAGAAATGGACGGATATCAACGCAGAACAGAGAAGAAAAAGGAGAATATCAGGAAAGCGACTATGGAGCTTTTTTCTCTTTATGGGGTTGAAAAGGTGAGCATTGCAGAAATTGCCAAGAAGGCAAATGTTTCACCTGTTTCGATTTATAATTATTATGGGAGTAAAGAAGAGCTTACAAAATCTGTTATTGAGGAATTTTTTAATTCAGAAATGGAAAAGTTCTCCGCGATTCTCCATGCGGATATACCTTTTCCTAATAAAGTGGAAAAAATTCTTATGGATCGGATAGAGCTGACAAAGTCCATTTCGACAGATTTTATAAATTCCATAGCTGACCTTACTATCCAAAAGCTTATCGAAGATTGGACGGTCACAAAGGGAATGCCTGCGATGATGGAACTTATTGAACAAGGGCGACAAGGAGACTATATCCACCCTAACATATCCACAGAAGCAATCCTCGTTTACTTTCAAATTTTCTCGGAAGCAATTCAGCATCCGGAAATGTTTCTAAATCAAGACAAACAAATCATTAACGATTTGGGCCATCTCTTTTTTTACGGATTAGTAGGAAAGTCAAAAGAGGAATAAGTATCTTTACTAATGGGATAGCGTATTTGCTGATCCCTATTTTTTAAACAGCACAAAAGTTGTTTAGATAGGTACGAATTTACCTTAAACCTGCACAAATATCGTTTAAAATGTCACGAAACTTACCATGAATGGCACGATTTGTGATATTAGTCCTAACTGGTTGTTAACTAGTTCACAAACTATTTTATCATCCAATGAAAAAAGAGATCGGATTTAAAACCGATCTCTTTAATGTTTGCTTTTTTGCTGTTCTTCCTCATTATAATAATCCACACCATATAGAGCACCTTCGCTTACCATATGATTATCTTCAAAATCATATGGATGGGAATGCCCAACTTTAGTTAATGGGGATTTATCATGTTTAATCTTTTTGATCCACGAGTCGGTCTTCACTTTGGCATTTTGAAGCATTACTCTCGCCTTTTCACGATTATTCTTGGAGGATAAATACGAAATCCCTGCAATACCAATACCGGCTATTACTGCTTTGTTGAATCCACTTATTTTTGCCATAATATCTTCCTCCTTGTCCATTTTCTTTTATTTACCCCATTTTTTCATGAATCATGCAGACTATTTCAAAAAAGTTTATTTTTTTCATATAAACTTGCTTACTTTTAGTAAGTTTAAAAATGGTGTATACTATTTTGTAGAAGGCATAATCAATGGATTATCCTTTTTAGGAGGTGTAACGATGGGTGAATTTAGTCTTTGTCCTAAGTTCGAAAAAGCCTTTCAATTATTGGGTAAAAGATGGATTGGAGTTATTATCCGGGTACTAATGGACCGGCCAAAAAGATTTAATGAAATTGCTGAGCAAATTCCACATATAAGCCAAAAAATGCTTTCAGATCGCCTTAAAGAACTCGAAAATGAAGGTATTGTTGTTCGAGAGGTGTATCCTGAAACTCCTGTACGAATTGAATATCGTTTAACAGAGAAAGGACATGCTATTATGCCAGCCTTATCTGAAGTTCAGCATTGGGCAGATAAATGGATATGCGGAGAATAGATAGAACTCTTTTTATAGAGTTCTTTTTTTTCTGTATTTATCGTATTTCAAATAAAAATTCTTTAGTATTTTTTTGTTATTGACTTACTTATTGTAAGTTAATATAATAAATATCGTTAGATGGAAATTGACATTTAAGGAGGAAAAAAATAGATGACAGCATTAGCAAGCTTTGGTTTATTATTAGTACGTGTAATTTTAGGAGTTTCCTTTGCAGCACATGGATCTCAGAAATTATTTGGCTGGTTTGGTGGCCACGGATTAGAAGGTACAGGTGGCTTTTTTGAATCAATTGGCATTAAACCAGGAAAAACAATGGCATTCCTTGCAGGTTTAGGTGAATTTGTCGGAGGATTACTATTTGCTTTAGGCTTATTGACTCCTATTGGAGCAATTTTAATCGTCCTTACTATGATTGTTGCTATTGCAAAGGTTCACGGTCCAAATGGCTGGATTAAACCAAATGGCTATGAATACAATTTATTATTGATTGCTGTTGCAATTGGTGTCGCTTTAGTTGGACCAGGAACATATGCAATTGATTCCATTTTATTCTAATGGTAAAGACCTCTCCATTTAAAGAGAGGTCTTTTTTTGTGCTACGGTGCCTGACACCTTTTATTTTCTTAATATGCTTTTGCCCAATATACGAGATGCTTCGCTTTTTCTCCACAGCATACACATTTATCAGAAATATGTTCTTGTTCAAATGGCATACAGCGGGATGTTGCAGCTGTTTCTTCCTTGATGAAGTTTTCGCATGCTTCGCTTTCGCACCACATTGATTTAATAAATCCAGGATTCTCAACAAGATTGTTTTTAAATTCATCCATGTTGTAAGCGACACTTGTTTTTCCTTCACGATGTTTTTTCGCTTTTTCAAATAGATTTTGTTGAATATCCTCAAGTAATGCAGGAATTTTAGTTTCTAATTCATCGATTGAAACAATGATTTTTTCGCTCGTGTCACGTCTAGCCAATACGGCTTGACCTTTTTCGATATCTTTAGGTCCGATTTCCAAACGAACAGGGATCCCTTTCATTTCATATTCATTGAACTTCCAGCCAGGCATTTTATCACTTGCATCAATATCAACCCTAGCAACACTGCTTAAGCGATCCTTCAATTCATATGCTTTATCAAGAACACCTTCTTTATGCTGTGCAATCGGAACGATCATTACTTGTTTTGGTGCAATTTTAGGTGGAACAACAAGACCGCGGTTGTCTCCATGAACCATAATTAACGCACCAATTAATCTTGTAGTAATACCCCAAGATGTTTGATTAACGGTTTGCAGCTTGCCTTCCTTATCAGTGAACTGGATACCAAATGCTTCAGCAAAGCCTGTTCCTAAGTGATGGGATGTTCCAGATTGTAATGCTTTACCATCATGCATAAGACTTTCAATCGTTAAAGTAAACTTTGCACCTGCAAATTTTTCCTTCTCCGTTTTTTGCCCTTTCAGAACTGGCACTGCTAAATAGTTTTCCACTACTTCAGCATAAACCTCAAGCATTTTACGAGTTTCCTCTGCAGCTTCTTCTTCCGTAGCATGACATGTATGTCCCTCTTGCCATAAGAATTCTAGTGAGCGTAAGAATGGTCTTGTTGTTTTTTCCCAACGTACAACATTAGCCCATTGATTATAAAGCTTTGGCAGGTCACGGTAAGAATGAATAATATTTGCGTAATGCTCTCCAAATAGAACCTCAGAAGTTGGACGAACGACAAGAGGCTCAGCTAATTCTTCTGATCCACCATGAGTAACCAAAGCAACCTCTGGCGCAAACCCTTCAATATGATCCTTCTCCTTTTGAAGCAAGCTTTGAGGAATTAATAATGGCATATATACATTTTCATGCCCTGTTTCCTTTATTCTGCGATCCAAAACGCTTTGGATATTCTCCCAAATTGCATATCCGTATGGACGAATAATCATGGAACCTCTTACAGAGGAATAATCCACTAAATCTGCTTTTTTAACAACATCTGTATACCATTGTGCAAAATCATCTTCCATTGCCGTGATTTCTTCCACGAATTTTTTATCCTTTGCCACGATCCATCTTCCTTTCCTTTATTAATGTAAACGCAAAAAAGCCTCGTTTCCCTAAAAAGGGACCGAGGCCTGGTGGTACCACCCTTATTTACAGCATGAAGCTGTACACTCTTACTTGATAACGGATCCATCCGCATGTATCTTAGTCAAAAATCGATACAGAACTCCAAGGCAGGTTCAAATGCGGTCTTTAGAAATCTTGCACCAAATGATTTCTTCTCTAAAAAAAGACGGTAGCATCTTACTAATCCTTTTCAACGTTTCATTATAATTTTTTATTACTATATTCCATTTTTTGACCGAATGTCAAGGCATTTCAAAAAAGATTCATCGCTATTACGCTGAAACCCCACCGGTTGCAGCTGTATTTTTTACTTTTCCCGCTTTTCCGCTATTCCTTTTGTTTGTATCTAATCGCTTCTCCAGCCATCTGGCAAGCAAGGACAATGTATAATTCACGATAAAATACATAACAGCCGCCAGCAGTATGATAGGGATTACATAATTGACATTCCCACTATAAACTCCCTTTGCATTGTGAAGAAGCTCTGGCAATGCGATGACTACTGCTAATGATGTATCCTTTAACAAAGATATGAATTGACTTACTAATGGAGGAATCATTCTTTTTAAAGCCTGTGGTAAGATAATAAGCCTCATAGTTTGAATGTACGTTAAACCTGAGGATCTCCCCGCTTCTATTTGTCCTTTTTCTATAGAATTGATTCCGCTTCGAACAATTTCACTAATCATCGCAGATTCAAAAATAGTTAAGGCAAAAATAGCCGCTGTTTTAACTTCAAAGTTGATTCCGATTTCCGGGAAAGCTAATTTTACGAAAAAGATAATTAACAAAAGGGGTAGATTACGAATTGTCTCTACCACTAATACGATGATAGGAGATAAAACAGGTATTTTTGCATAGCGTAATATTCCTAACAAACTTCCAATGATAAAGCTTAATATAACAGAGATAAAAGCAACCTCTAATGTTATCGCAAAGCCTTTTAATAAATACGAGAGGTTACCAACCTCATAGGCACCAGCAAAATCCATTATTCCATTCCCCCTTTAGTAAGCACTTGCCAATCTTTTTTCAAGGTAATTGACAAAAAGGCTTAATGGGATCGTAATCACTAGATAAAATAACGCTACAAATATATACGTATCAAAGACAACCCAGGTTTTCTCGTGAACCGCATCTCCGAAATACATTAGATCTAGCCCGGCAATAACACCAAGTATGGACGAGTTTTTCACTAAGTTTAAAAACTGATTTCCGATTGGTGGTATAACGATTTTGACCGCTTGTGGCAAAATAATATATCTCATTGCTTGAATATACGTCAATCCTGTTGATCGGGCTGCCTCCATTTGCCCTTTGTCAACGGATTGAATACCCGCCCTTACAGCCTCTGCGATAAAAGCTGAAGTATAAATGGTCAAAGCGATTGTCCCAGCAACAAAGCCACTCATGTTAATATAAATACTTAATCCATAATAAAAGAAAAAAGCAGTAATCATTAAAGGAATGTTTCGGATTAATTCCACATAACACGCACCCAAGAAACTCAAAATTTTAAAAGGGGCAATCCGCATTATAGCAATGATTACACCGAGTATAAAACTACAAATAAGGCCAATAATACTAACCTTTATCGTATTTAGAAATCCTTCTAAATATAAATCAGAAAAACGAGTCAGTATGGAGAAATCGAGCATGTTCCCCCTCCTTTATTAAGAAAAACGCAAGCGCCGCAGCTCTAGCGTACGGATTTCGTAGTCTTCGACGCAAGATAAAGGAAACACAGTGAAGTAGTTCACGAGCTATTGAAATTGGTACTTCAAATTTCACCGAGTGAAAATAGCACTTCCATTTTCACCTGATGTTGACTTATCGTAGGGAGAAGACGTAGAAATCCGCTAGCCGACGGCTGCTTGCGCTAGACAGAATCTATAATTGTTAAATAATTTTTGTGATAAAAAACTTGTAGAATCTTATCTTTTAAAAGGATGGGCGCATCTTTGCCCATCCCTTGATATCTGAGAATTTAATTTTAGTCTTTTATCCATTTATTCTTAATTTGATCGTATTCTCCACTATCTTTTAATTCTTTTAGGAATTTATTAATATAGTCTTGGAATTTCTTTTGTCCTTTTCTAACTGCGATTCCGTAAGGCTCATTCGTAAAAGTACCGCCAACTAGCTCATAATTGCTGTCTTGAGCAGCCATTCCATAAAGAATGGAATTATCTGTTGTAAGTGCATCGCCTTTTCCTGTCTTGAGCGCTGTAAAGGCTTCTGCATAATTACCAAACTCTAAAACTTGGGTATCAGGTGCAGCCTTTTTTACATTATCAACAGATGTTGACCCTTTCACCGCTAATACCTTTGTTCCCTTTTTCAAATCATCTACACTTTTAATAGAACTTCCTTTTTTGACTAATAATGATTGTCCTGCATCGAAGTACACATCAGAAAAGTCAACTTGCTTTTTGCGCTCTTCATTAATCGTCATTGTGGCTATAATAGCATCGATATCACCATTATTTAACATAGGAATACGTGTTTCCGATGTAATCTCTACCAATTTAATTTTATTTTCGTCTCCTAGAATTTTCTTCGCCAATGCTTTGGCAATATCAACATCAAATCCTGTTACTTCACCAGTTTTCGGATCCTTATAGCCAAATAAATTTGTATCGTACTTCACACCTACAACGAACTTTCCACGGTCTTTAATTTGCTGAAGTGTATCTTTATTAGGATCACCATTAGTCTTCTTCCCGCATCCCGCAAACAATGCAGCCACCAATGTAAAAATTAAACCAAGAAACAGTACCTTTTTTAATCCGTTCAAAGTCTCTTCCCCCTTAATTTTTAGTATAGCTATCCAGTGGTTATATGACTTTCCTTCTACTTTGGTATAACTTGCAAATCCCACAACCACCTATAGCTATATTCCTTTAATGATTCAATACCCTTCTCAAAAATACTTGAGCACGTTCTGTTTGTGGGCTGGCAAAAAACGTAGCTGGATTAGATTCCTCCAAAATTTTCCCTTCATCCATGAAAACAACCCTGTTAGCAACTTCCTTTGCAAAGCCCATTTCATGAGTGACGACAACCATGGTCATTCCCTCTTTTGCCAACGATTTCATTACTTCTAATACTTCGCCGATCATTTCAGGGTCTAGTGCTGATGTAGGCTCGTCAAAAAGCATCACACTCGGTTGCATTGCAAGTCCCCTGGCAATGGCCACCCTTTGCTGTTGTCCGCCGGATAATTGCGACGGATAAGATTTAGCTTTATCCGGAATACCGACCTTTTCCAAGTAATACATAGCTGTTTCTTCTGCAGTTGTTGTATCTATCCCTAATGCTTTAGTTGGTGCTAATGTAATGTTTTGGAGTACGGTTTTATGTGGATATAGATTGAAGTGCTGAAAGACCATTCCGATATTCTTGCGTACGTCATTTATATTTGTTTTTTTATCATTGACCTGGATTCCGCTCACCATTAATTCTCCATCTGTAATCGTTTCTAATCGATTGATGCAGCGCAGCATGGTACTCTTACCGGATCCAGAAGGGCCAATTACTACTACCACTTCCCCCTCATCAACTTCCAAATTAATATTTTTTAGTACATGAAAATGACCATAATGCTTGTTAACATTTTGAAAAGATATCAATCAAACCCCCCCATGGATAAAAAAATAAAAAGAATAGGACCAAGGTCTACTCTTTGTTATGAAGATAAATTTATAATTTTACAAATTTTCATAATTATATATTTTCGGCACATATAAAAAAATACCTTCCATTATTTATAGAAATATCCAAAATAGTTCCAAAGTCATAGTTGTTGCCTTATAAGAACATAAAAAAAAACACGATAACCATGAAAAAGTTAGCGTGTTTTTTTATTTCACAAAAGAGTCAGATTAATATGACTAATTATATTACTTTTGGATTACTGATTTTAATTCACTTTTAACTCTTGATCGTTATTCGTAACGTCCAACACATCTAATAGGAACATAAAGATTGGGATACCAATAATTAATCCCCACACACCGAAAAAGTGCTCAGAAAAAATTAAAACGATAAAAGTATAGAAAATAGGCAAGTTTGTTTTTGATGACATCAACTTCGGATTTAGTATATAGGTCTCGATGGAATGAATCACTAATATTGTAATTACCACATATAAAACCTGCATACCGCCACCAATGCTATAAGCAATTAAACTTAATGGAACAAAGCCTATGATAACCCCTGCAACAGGAATAAGGCCAAGGAAAAAGATTAATATTGCCAACCCGAATAGTTGAGGAAAATGCATAATGGATAATGATATGACGGTTAATACACAATTTACAATTGCAATTATAAACTGTGCTTCAATTACTTTCCCGAAAGAACGAATGAACTTCTCTGCAAAGAATTCAATTTCATTATAAAACGGCGCTATCTTACTATGCTTAAATTTCTTCGTAAAATCAATCAACCGCTGCTTTTCTAATAGGAAAAATAGACTTAACAACAGTGACATGATCACTTGTAGCAACACCTTACCTATACTGGTAAAGTAATTCAAAATAAAAGTAACACTATGCTCTAAGTATGACGAAATTTTAGAACTGTTAATCATATTTACGACATAATTCCACACTTTATTATGATGAGGTTGCGTATAAAATGTTGTTAATTGTTTAATAAGCTGAGAAATTTCATAAATGATGACTGGCAAATATTTTACTATACCGAGTGACAATAACCCAACAATCAAACAATATAAAATAATGACCGTGAGCTTCCGATTAACTGGAATTTTATTTATAATTAAATTCACTAATCGATCCATTAAAAAGGTAAAAATAAATGTTAACAGAATTAGATTGATCATGCTCCTTAAAAAATACAAAACAACTGCAATAAGAGCAAAAATAATCAGTCTTTTAACGCTCTTTTTTTGTGTAAGCATTAGCAGTACATCCATCAGTTTTTCGTGTCCCCTTATATTTTAACTTTGTTTTCTAATTATATTATCATCATCATCTATTGATTATGTTTTTTATATCCATATTTTCCTTCATCATAACACGAAACCGCTATTTGTTATAACTTTTTTCCTTATAAATTATGAATTATTTAAAGCAGCAACAGACTCGAGTTGCCTTCTGTTTCCTGCAAGAAAAAAGTATATACTAACCGTTACAATTAAAGCCATCATCCAAAATAGCCAGTGACCATTCCACTGTTTTAACATCCATCCTCCCATAACTGGACCAACTGAATTTCCAATAGAACGAAATTGCGCTGCTCCAAAGTACGTCCCACGCAATTCTTCCGTTGCAATTTGATCAATGAACACGCTCGTGGATGGGAAAAGAAAAATTTCACCAATCGTTAATAAAACCATCGAGATAATAAAGCTTATCCAGGAGCCAGCAAATCCCATGAAGAGGAAGCCTAAAACAAAGAAGAAACTGCCGAGCATCATCATATGCAGGACACGCCATTTCTCTACAAGATGACTGAGTGGAATTTGTAGTACAACAACCGTTACTGCATTAATGGACAATAATAATGAGAATAATACTGGTCCATTTTCAACCATCCTCCCTAAATGCTGTGGTAAGGATGAATCTATTTGGGAATACCCTATATTCACAAGTATCCCGCCGATAATAAAAAATCTTAAAGAAGAATCCAGTCTGATTATGTTGAATGCAGATTTAATTGTTGACACTTTCTTAACTTGATGGCTCAACTTGACTTTATATTTCCCCAATAAACTAGTTAGGAGCACACCATACATTAAATAAAATGACCCTGTAATCAAAAAAGTTATCGTTGACGATACTACCCCAAAATATGCTCCAAGCAATGGTCCAACAGCTGCACCTATATTGATTGCTGTATAGCGAAGTGAAAAGACTCTTAATCTTTTTTCTGGTTCTGTTAAGTCCGCCATAAGTGCTTGACTCGTTGGTTCAAAAAACGAGCGGCATATTCCATTCAGGGCATTTAATAGAAAAAAAGCTATAGGATCCTTGGCAAAAGAAAATCCAATAAATACAAATGCCCATACAAAAATGGAGGAAAGCATAATTACTTTTCGTCCAAAACGGTCCGACAAGTGCCCGCCTATAAATCCTCCTACTGTACCAGATAATGGGCCAATCCCCACAATGATACCTATGATTACAGGATTAATACCTTCTGTATGGGATAAGTATAAGGCTAAAAAAGGCATTGCCATAAAACTTGCTCCCCTTGCAAATACAGTACCTCCCAGTAATGTCCAAACGATCGGATGAAATCCCTTTAAACTTAGTCGACTCATGATGTTCCCTACTTTCTCCAACTTGAATACGTTAACTATACAAGAAGAAAGTCGATAAGAAAATTATAAATTTTTTAAGTTTAGACATAAGAAATAATAATCTATTAGTAACCAACACCATAAAAAAAGCAAACAAAAAACCATAAACTTTTTAAGCCTATGGTCAATTAGATTTATTTTTCATCTATATTATTTTCTTCTTTTTTTGTTTCCTCACCTTCAGCAAAAATACCACTGAAACCCTTTTTAAACTCTCTTAATGTTTCACCCGCAGCCTTTCCTAATTGTGGAAGCTTGGCAGGGCCAAAAACTAATAATCCTACAATTACTATTAATAGTACTTCCCCAAACCCTAAACTACTCATTAAAATCACTCCTTTATTTGCGAAATTAATATATATAACTTATTTATTGAATGTTTAAATCGAATTTACAAGTATATAATATGCCCAATCTAAGTTCATTTCAACTAAGGACAAATTAATAATTTCCGATAAAAAAAGAAAAATCTGTCTATTTATATTTTAAAAAAAAGGTAAAAACACATCTTTACAACTGAAATTGATGGGAGTATATTTTTATTATAAATTTTATAACTGTATAAACGCTAAATCCAATTGGAGCGGGGGACCCATATTTTGTGAAGCAATTTTTGTTCACTTGGGGTGAATCCTTTTAAAAAGGTAGGGCAATCTCTCATGCCCGAATCCGACAGCTAACCTCGTAAGCGCGAAAGAGAGGAATGAAAGCTTGTGATCATAAAACACTGACCACAGAAGGCTCCATCCCTTCTGTGGTTTTTTGCGTGCTTTTTAATAGAAAAGCGGAAGCGCCTTGCTCATCGACGTACAAACTGTAGGGCTTCGACTGAGATAAAGGAAACACAGGGAGGTAGTTCACGAGCTGATGTTGACTTATCGTAGGGAGAAGACGGAGAAATCCACTAGCCGATAGGCGCTGTAGCTGGACAATACGAAATGCGAAAGTGACATAGTTCTAGCATACAAAATAAAGTTTATACATTCTTACTTTTTAAGAAACAATAATAATATGAACATATTTTAAGGAGAATCATCCATGTACAGCTCAATCAAACGATTTTTAATCGGAAGACCATTGAAATCCCATGAATTAGGTGAGCAAAAATTATCTAAATTAAAAGCTCTTGCTATTCTTTCATCGGATGCTTTATCATCGGTTGCTTATGGAACGGAGCAAATATTAATTGTTTTAGCATCCGTTAGCACGTTAGCCCTATGGTATAACATTCCAATTGGTGTGGGAGTTCTTTTTCTTTTATTGGCATTGACCCTTTCTTATAGACAAATTATTTTTTCTTATCCACAAGGTGGTGGCGCCTATCTTGTATCTAAGGAAAACCTCGGGGTGAATTCCGGGTTAATCGCAGGTGGATCTTTACTTGTCGACTATATATTAACGGTTGCTGTTAGTATCTCATCAGGTACTGATGCCATTACATCTGCATTTCCTGTATTGCATCCCTTTAATGTTGAAATCGCTGTTTTTCTTGTGATATTAATTACGATTCTGAATTTGCGTGGATTAACGGAATCCGCAACTGTTTTAGCTTATCCTGTCTATTTATTTGTATTTGCGATTATTTTCTTAATCATTGTAGGCATTTATAAAGTGGCTACAGGACAAATATCTCCTAATCTACATCCTCATTTAGGGACACCTGTTGCGGGGATATCATTATTCTTGTTATTACGTGCCTTTTCAACCGGATGTTCGGCATTAACAGGTGTAGAAGCAATATCGAACGCTATACCGAATTTTAAAGATCCTGCTCCTAAAAATGCTGCAACAACGTTAGCATTGATGGGAGGAATTCTTGCCGTCCTATTTTCGGGTATTACTTTTTTATCCTATTGGTACGGAATCTCTCCAAGTCCAACGGAGACTGTTGTTTCGCAAATCGTATCTCATACATTTGGACGAAATTTCATTTATTACTTTGTGCAAGGTACAACAGCCTTAATCCTAGTTTTAGCTGCAAATACAGGGTTTTCGGCCTTTCCACAGCTAGCTTATAACTTAGCTAAGGACAAATATATGCCGAGGATGTTTACTATGCGGGGAGACCGCTTAGGCTATTCAAATGGAATCATTTTTTTAAGTATTTTATCGATTATTTTAATTATTGGCTTTAAAGCAAGAACGGAGCATCTAATTCCTTTGTATGCAGTTGGTGTTTTCATTCCATTTACTTTATCGCAAACAGGGATGATTTTGAAATGGATGAAACAAAAACCAAAAGGCTGGGTAACAAAATTAATTATCAACTTAGTCGGCGCACTAATTTCTTTTATCGTTTTTTCGATTATTTTTGTAACAAAATTCCATCAGGTTTGGTTTGTCGTGATTTTTCTTCCTGCCGTGGTTTATCTTTTTCATAGTATTCATAAGCACTATAAAACGGTTGGCGAGCAGTTACGTTGCTCTCGTCCAACAATCGAAAAAATTAATGGGAATGTCTTTATTGTACCTGTTGCAGGTATTACGACTGTTGTCGAAAGGTCCATTAATTATGCGAAGTCTTTAACGGATGAAGTAATTGCTGTCTATATTGCTTTTGACAAGGAAGATGAAAAAAGAATGGAACAAAAGTGGGCGGAGTTGAACAATGGAGTACGTTTAGTAACACTCCACTCCTCATACCGAAGCATCATTTATCCATTATGCAAATTTCTAGAAACAGTACAAACGAAGGTAGCTGAAAATGGGTATGTAGTGACCGTATTAGTTCCACAGTTTATTCCGAGAAAAAGATGGCATAATATCTTGCATAATCAATCTGCCTTACTTATCAGAGCTAGGCTGCTTTGGAGTAAAGATATTGTTGTTGCTACACTTCCATATCATTTTAAAAAGTAAGATAAGAAAAGGGCAGACATCTTGCTCACGGCGTACGGTTGAGTGAACTAATTTAAATGAAAAAAACTTATACTTTCTTATCATTAATTTTTAGAGGGTGGAATTATTAATTCCAGCCCTCTTTTTCCTTTTTCATTTGCAATATCTATTGATTTTTGTCGAAAACACACTATAATATAACAATGTACAAATTGAATATATAAAAATCCTCATCAATCCGGTGAGGTAGAGGTCGCGACTATTAATAGTAAAACGGATGAAATGCTAAGAACATTAATGACTCCGTTTGAAAGGAATTAGTCGCCGAAGTTAAACCATTTTCTTTGGATGGTTTGGCTGGGGCTGTCTCCAAACAGGAACAGAACTGTCACGTTTGTCCCTACCAGGCAAACGTGTTGTGCTATCTTTCGGAAGGTATGATGCGGGTATTGTGATAAGCCGTCGATTTTACTTTCGACGGCTTTTTTGATTCCCCTTTCCTTCCTATAAGGTTCCAGACACCCAAACATTGGGTGCCTAGCACCAACAGCAACTAAAAGGGAGTGTAATAACATTGGAAGTACATTCAGAAACAAATGTAAAACATGTTAATAGCGAGGCACAAACATTAAAGCGAAGCCTTAAATCACGTCACTTAACGATGATTTCTCTTGGAGGAACTATCGGAACTGGACTTTTCCTTGCAAGTGGAGGAGCTATCCATACCGCAGGACCAGGAGGAGTGATTGTTGCCTATTTATTAATCGGAATTATGGTTTATTTCCTTATGACTAGTCTTGCAGAAATGGCTGCTTATATGCCGGTTGCCGGTACTTTTAGTACGTATGCTACTAAATTTGTTGATCCTTCATTAGGGTTTGCCCTTGGCTGGAATTATTGGTATAACTGGGCGATAACGATTGCAGCAGAACTTTCCGCAGCGACTATAATTATGAAGTTCTGGTTTCCGCATACACCATCCCTTATTTGGAGTGCGATATGCTTAATCATCATGTTTTTACTTAACTATCTATCTGTCAAAGGCTTTGGTGAAGCGGAATTTTGGTTTTCCATAATAAAAGTTATTACTGTTATTGTGTTTATTATTACCGGCTTTTTAATGATCTTCGGAATTATGGGAAATAACCCAGTAGGCTTTAAAAACTTTACTATTGGAGATGCTCCCTTCCATGGCGGATTCATGGCATTGCTCGGGATCTTTATGGCAGCTGGTTTCTCTTTTCAAGGTACAGAACTTCTCGGAATTGCAGCGGGAGAAAGCGATAATCCTGAAAAAAGCATCCCAAAAGCGGTAAAACAAGTATTTTGGCGCATCCTATTGTTTTATGTTTTTGCCATTCTTGTCATCGGATTATTAATTCCATACACGGATAAACACCTAGCAACCGATAATATTACGATGAGTCCATTTACGATTATTTTTAATAAGGCTGGGATTGCTTTTGCAGCATCTGTAATGAATGCAATTATTTTAACTGCTGTATTATCTGCTGGTAACTCCGGAATGTATGCTTCTACACGAATGTTATGGGATTTAGCACGTCAAGGAAAAGCACCTAAATTTTTGGCTAAGTTAAACAAAAATGGTGTACCAGTAAACGCATTAAT
Organism: Heyndrickxia sp. FW510-T9; assembly: GCF_058781025.1. NCBI lineage: Bacteria > Bacillati > Bacillota > Bacilli > Caryophanales > Bacillaceae > Heyndrickxia > Heyndrickxia sp. FW510-T9. The sequence goes on from NZ_JBYSWK010000049.1 coordinate 19,556, forward strand.
CGTTACATCCCTAATCGGAACATTAGCATTCCTCGCTTCCTTTTTCGGAGATGGAGTTGTATACACTTGGCTATTAAATGCTTCAGGTATGTCTGGTTTTATCGCTTGGCTAGGAATTGCCATCAGCCATTATCGCTTCAGGAAAGCATATGCCGCGCAGGGGCGGGATTTAAGTGAGCTTCCTTATCGATCTAAGCTATTCCCATTCGGACCGATTTTCGCTTTTATTCTTTGTGCGATTGTTATCATTGGACAAAATTATCCTGCTTTTATGGCCGATAAAATTGATTGGAACGGAATTTTAGTATCCTATATCGGTCTACCATTATTTATAATCGTTTGGCTTGGATACAAATTTGTAAAGAAAACGAAAGTAATACCTCTTCAGGAATGTGATTTTACCTATAAAAATTAATCTTCTCAAGACCGTCAAATAGACGGTCTTTTTTATGAACCTTTATATATTCAAAAAAACATATGAATTTTTTCATGACGAATAGAACTCTTTTAATTATCAAATTCTAATAATACCTTTTACTGTAGAGGAGGGTCATAAATGGCACAAACCAGACTGACAAGTGCTGAAATTGGCGGACTTTGGTCCACCTATATGAATACCAGTATGGAGTGGTGCCTAATTACGTATTTTCTCCACCATATTAAGGATTCTGAGATAAGAACTATTCTTGAACAAGCTTTAGTGTTCTCAAATAAAAGATTAGAATTTGTAAAAGAAACTTTTTTAAATGAAAATATCCCGATTCCGGACGGCTTCTCAGAAAAAGATATAAACTTAGAAGCGCCACCATTATTTTATGACCCTTTTGCCCTAACCTTTGTCTATTCACTTAGTAAGATGGATATGATTTTATTTTCTTTCATCACAACAAGTATTTGCCGTTTAGATTTACAGGAATATTTCACAACCATTGTAAAAGAAAATACAGATCTTAATGCGGCTTCCACTACTTTATTGTTATCAAAGGGATTGTACGATAGGCCGCCAATGATTCCATATCCTAGTGGGGTAGAATATATTCACAATGAGTCGTATATAAACGGTTTCATTGGCAAAAAGCGGCCATTGAATGTGATCGAAATCACAGAGATCTTTTCCAATATTGAAAGAAATTATTTTGCCATCTTACTTTGTACGGGACTAATTCAAGTAATCAAGGATCCAGAAATTAAAGAGTATTTGAGTAAAGGGAAAGAAATATCGGAGAAGCAGATCAATCTTTTTAATGATGTATTAATGAAGGAAGACCTTCTAGGAATGGTACCTATCAATATGGAGGTTACAGATTCTACCGACTCCCCCTTTTCAGATAAACTCGTCATGACGCTTTTTTCTGCTTTAAATGCCATTGATATTACCCTAATAGGTCATGCTCTTTCTTTTTCCTTTAGAACCGATTTGTCTGTTCATTATAGTAAATTTATCGGAGAAATACTTTTATATTCAAAAAAAGGCTTTGACATTTTAGTTGATCGTAAATGGCTGGAAAAACCACCTGGAGCTCCTGACAGAGGAAAGTTGCAGAATACAAAATAAAAAGAGCAGTGAACATCTTCTGCTCTTTTTCCTCTCCCTAAATATTTCCTGTCGATATTTCTTCCATTCTTACTTGTGGGAGAAGTTAACAATTCAATCCATTTATTAATAGCTGAAACCATAAATTTGGATTGCCCAATAATGGAGGTTGAACTCCCAACATTGGATACAATACTCCTAACTTTTTGAGGAATCCTCCCAACTTTTGCGGATAGCTTCCCAACCTAATTTGGATTGCCCAATAATGGAGGTTGAACTCCCAACATTGGATACAATCCTCCGAACTTTTCGAGGATTCCTCCCATCTTTTGCGGATAGCTTCCTAACCTAATTTGAATTGCTCAATAAATGAGGTTGAGCTCCCAACATTGGATACATTTCTCCCAACCTTTTGAGAATTTCTCCGAACTTTTGTGGAAACCTCCCAACTTTTGTAGAAATCCTCTCAACTCAATATGAAATGTCCAAAATGGAGATCGAACTCCAAACAAGAATACAATCCTCCGAACTTTTTGGGAAAACCGCTAAACTTCAGTTAGAGCTAGACAACATCACGAAAAAAGACACCTTCGAAAAGGTGCCTTTCTAAAATTAAAATTGAATTTTTTCTTCTAGGAATTTTTTCAAATCGCTAATCGGAAGACGAGTTTGTTCCATTGTATCGCGATCCCTCACTGTAACCATTTGATCCTCTACTGAATCAAAATCATAAGTAATACAGAATGGTGTACCGATTTCGTCCTGGCGACGATAACGTTTTCCGATAGATCCCGTTTCATCGAAGTCAACCATATAATCCTTAGCAAGTTCCGCAAAAATCTCGCGAGCACCATCGGATAATTTTTTCGATAATGGTAAAATAGCTGCCTTATACGGTGCTAAAGCTGGATGTAAATGCATTACTGTTCTAGAAGTGCCATCTTCTAACGCTTCTTCTTCATAAGAATCAATTAGGTAAGCAAGTGTAACACGATCTGCACCAAGTGATGGTTCAATACAATATGGAACATAGCGTTCATTTGTTTCTTGCTCTAGGTAAGTAAAGTCCTCACCTGAGTATTCCATATGTCTCTTCAAATCAAAATCCGTTCTGGAAGCGATACCCCAAAGCTCTCCCCAACCAAACGGGAATTTATATTCAAAGTCTGTTGTTGCATTACTATAATGAGATAATTCCTCGTCTGAGTGATCGCGAAGACGAAGATTTTCTTCTTTTATACCTAATGTTAAAAGCCAGTTCTTCGCATTGCCCTTCCAATAATCGAACCATTTTAACTCTTCGCCAGGCTTACAGAAGAATTCAAGCTCCATTTGTTCAAATTCACGAGTACGGAATGTAAAATTACCTGGTGTAATTTCATTTCGGAAGCTTTTTCCGATTTGACCAATACCAAATGGCAGCTTCTTACGCATCGTTCTTTGTACATTTTTAAAGTTTACAAAAATACCTTGTGCTGTTTCCGGACGAAGAAAAATTTCATTTGTACTAGATTCCGTTACACCTTGGAAGGTTTTAAACATTAAATTAAATTGGCGGATGCCTGTGAAATCCTTGCTACCGCAATCTGGACAAACAATGTCATGCTCTTTAATGAGTTCTTCCATTCGTGAAAACGGTAGACCATCCACTACCATTTCAATACCCTTTTCTTCGAGAGCATTTTCAATTAGTTTATCAGCACGATGTCTCGCCTTACAATTTTTACAATCAATCATCGGATCGTTAAAATTGCCGATATGTCCAGAAGCTTCCCATGTTCTTGGATTCATTAACACTGCAGAATCCAAACCTACATTATAAGGAGATTCTTGAATAAATTTTTTCCACCAAGCTTTTTTTACATTATTTTTTAACTCCACACCTAATGGACCATAATCCCAAGTATTCGCTAATCCTCCGTAGATTTCAGATCCTGGGAAGACAAATCCTCTATGTTTGGCATGTGAAACAACTTGTTCCATGTTTGTACTCATCATTAATCGCTCCTTTTTTGTAAAAAATAATAAAAGCCCTCATCCTCAGACTCACTCGAGTCTGGGGACGAGAGCTGTACTCACGCGGTTCCACCCCAGTTGATGCACAAATATGTACATCCACTTTCCAATGTATGACTCCAGATTGCCGTTTCACTAAGTCTCTTATTGGGCTTTCACCATCCCCAATTCGCTTGAAAGAAAATTCCTTAGTTACTATAGATCCTTCAACATCATATACTTTATTTTTAATGATTATATTACAAGATGGTTTTCTGGAAGTCAATGTTCATGGAATATTAATTTTTTCAAAATAAGGCTATTGACATTTATAACTTAAAATAATATACTTACTTACATAAAGTAACTTGATGAATAATTTATCGTCAAGTGTGAAAACTATATTCAATCTAATTTTAATTATAATGGAGGAAAATCAAATGACAAAATGTAAATGGGTAGTAGACGCAACACATAGTGGTGTAGATTTTTCTGTAAAACATATGATGGTATCTAAAGTAAAAGGAGCATTTCATTCATTTAATGCTACAATCGAAGCAGATCCAACAAATTTAACAACAGCAAACATTGACTTTACTGTAGATGTGGCAAGCATTGATACACGAAATGCTGATCGAGATGGCCATCTTAAATCAGCGGATTTCTTTGATGCAGAAAAATTCCCTACAATGACATTTAAAGCAACAAGCATCACGAAAAAAGGCGAAGATGAGTACGCTGTGACTGGTGATATGAGCATGCATGGTATAACTCACCCAGAAACATTCAACGTAACATTCGAAGGTGTTGCGAAAGATCCTATGAGCGGTGCAGAAAAAATTGGTTTCAGTGCAGAAGGAAAAGTAAAACGCAGTAATTACGGTTTAACTTGGAATGCAGCTCTTGAAACAGGTGGCGTTCTTGTTGGCGATGACATTAAAATCAATATTGAAATCGAAGCTGGAAAAGAAGCTTAAATTTTTTTGAAAAGTAATGGCTAATTGATGAATAATTTCGTATAATCGAATAAGTAAAATTATCCATTACGGGAAGGAGTGGTCTGTATGAAAATGAAAAAATCTTTTCAACATCCATTCCTTTTTATTCATTTAGGAGCAAGGCATTAGCCTTTGCTCCTTTTTATTTGTCTAAAACGAAGGGAGAGCTTTATTTGGTAAAATATCAACGAGTTTTACTGAAGCTTAGCGGTGGTGCACTTGCAGACCAAAACGGGAATAATTTTGATTCGAGCCGCTTAGAGCACATTGCGAATGAAATTTTATCCGTTGTTCAATTAGGGGTTGAGGTATCCATCGTTGTTGGAGGCGGAAATATTTTCAGAGGGAAGCTAGCCGATGAATGGGGTATTGATCGTGTGGAGGCAGATAATATTGGAACACTCGGAACCATTATTAACAGTTTAATGTTGCGAGGAGTTTTAAAAAGCAAAATGGATAAAGAGGTTAGGGTCATGACATCTATCCCCGTTACAACTGTAGCTGAGCCGTATATTCGCTTAAAAGCGATGAATCATTTGGATAAAGGGTATGTGGTTATTTTTGCAGGTGGTAATGGTCAGCCCTATGTCACAACGGATTACCCGAGTGTTCAAAGGGCACTGGAAACTAACTGCGAAGCAATTCTTGTCGCAAAACAAGGGGTTGATGGAGTTTACACTGGCGATCCGAAACTAGATCCAAGTGCGAAAATGTATACCCACCTTAATTATAATGATGTTGTACAAAACAATTTGAAAGTGATGGACCAATCTGCCTTACTGCTTGCACGTGATCATCGATTACCTGTCCATGTATTTAACTTTGATGAAATCGGTGTGATGAAGAAAATTTGCATGGGGCAACATCTTGGTACATTAATCAGTCATGATAAATCCATTTTGATGTAGATCTGTTGCAAAACAGATCTTTTTCATTGACACATTTATTACCTGGTACTAATATTAGTTATTAATACTAACCAATAAATAGGATGGTGAAATTTTATGTACTCAACAGCTCGAATTACGGCAATCGGTACTTATGTGCCAAATAAAACCTTGCGAAATGAAGATCTAGAGAAAATGGTTGATACAAATGATGAATGGATCGTCCAAAGAACAGGCATGAGAGAAAGAAGAGTGGCGGCAGAAGAAGAATTTGCATCCACCCTTGCATTTAAAGCAATTGAAAATTTAATGGAAACATATAATAAAAGTTTGAAGGATGTTGATTGTATCGTTGTTTCCACCACAACACCGGATTATGCCTTTCCTAGTGTTGCATGTCTAATTCAAGAATATTTTCATATTCCTCATACCGGAGCATTTGATTTAAACGCTACTTGTGCAGGTTTCACCTATGCTCTGCATGTAGCTAATACCTTTATTACTTCTGGCATGCATCAAAAAGTGTTAGTTGTTACAACCGAAACTTTAACAAAGGTAACCGATTATACTGACCGATCCACTTGTATTTTATTCGGAGACGGTGCAGCAGCTGTGTTAGTGGAAAAAGATGAAGATAACCCAAGCTTCCTAGCTACCCATATGGGAACGAATGGAGAAGGTGGGATACATGTTTACCGAACGAATCTGGCTACTACCATGAATGGCGTTCCTTTAAAAGCAGACGGAAATATTGTCCAAAATGGTCGTGAGGTTTATAAGTGGGTATCTAGGACACTCCCTCCTTCCATCGAGAAACTAATGCAAAAAGCTGGAAAGGAACTTAGCGATATTAATTGGTTTGTGCCACATAGCGCGAACCTCCGAATGATTGAATCAATTTGTGAACGTTCTGGTATCTCGATTGAAAAAACTTTAACGAGTGCTGAATTTATGGGGAATACCTCTTCTGTTTCTATTCCTCTTTCTTTGCAGCTTGGAATGAATGATGGCAAAGTCAAAAATGGCGATACTATTATGGTTTATGGATTTGGTGGAGGTCTTACACATGCCGGCCACATTATTCGTTGGGATTTGGATTGACATTCTGAAGGGGTGCCTCATTTTCCGTGAGACACCCCCGTTTTATTTTTGCAAAGGAATAAATATGTTCTCTCTTAATAGGTTCAGGAATACTTCTAGAGCTTTCGTCTGAAAAGGCGTTCTAGTAATGACAGAGAATTCACGATTAATAGGCAGACCTTTGATATCGATAATTTTTAAGGAATCTAATAAAATCTCTTTCTGAATGGTCCAATTGGAAAGCAGGCTAATCCCAAGTCCCGCCTCCACTGATTCTTTAATTAGCTGCGTACTGCCAAACTCCATTAATTTTTTGGGAGTAATGTTCCATTTTTCAAAAAAAGAATCCTGCGCCTCCCTTGTCCCTGAACCAGGTTCACGCACAATCCATGTTTCTTTTTCTAAATTCTTTTTATTTATAGTATGGTGCTTGGATGAAGCCACAATCACCATCGAATCTTCGGCAAGTTTTTCTACAATCAAATTTTTTTCCTTATAATTTCCTTCAACAATTCCCACATCCAGCTGATGATTCGCAACTAACTCTGCGATCTCCGTCGTATTTGCGATTGTTATCGCCGGATCAATATCCGGATAACCTGACTGCAATTTAGCCATGATATGAGGCAGAATGTATTCACCGAATGTATAGCTTGCACCTATGCTCAAGGCACCGCTCGCTTTATTGGTTAGATCATCTACAATTCTTTGCATTTTTGTGTACAAGCCTAGTATCTCCTTCGCATGATGGTAAACAACATCACCCGCTTTATTCAACCGAACATATTTATTTGTTCGCTCCAAAAGCCGCGCTCCAACCATTCTTTCAAGTGTTTGGATATACTGACTGACAGCCGGTTGCGTCATATGAAGTTCCTCTGCAGCACGAGAGAAGTTCCCCTTTTCCACAACCGTAACAAATACATGTAAGTATTGATCCATCACCATTCCCCCTTTTACCTCTATTATATAACTTTACTTATGATTACTATCATAATGATTTATTTTTCTTATTCACAAATTTGTTATATTCTTAAGTTACTAAAGGCTCTATTCTTAAACTTTGTTGCTTTTGACCTTATATACTTCTTCATTTTATAATTTAGGATTTTAAAAAAATTACGAAAAGCAAAAATTAAAACGAGAACAGCCTTACTAAATGGGAAACAGGAGTTGATTAAGATGAGTTCTGAACATACTAAGGGATTACCGGCGGAACCTCAAAAGAAAGGATCATCATCCGGAATTGGGCTATGGATTGGTGGAGTTGCCTTCACCTTTTTCATCGCGCTTCTAGGGTATTTTCTTGCGAAGGTTCCTGGATTTGACCATATTGGGCAATTAGCTTGCTCCATCATTATCGCTATTATTTACAGACAGTTTTTTGGTTATCCAGAAATCATCCGAAAAGGAATTACTTTCTCCTCTAAAAGACTTTTAAGAGTAGCTATCATTTTATATGGGTTGAAGCTTAACATTAATGTTGTTTTACACGATGGTTTAGGATTATTACTTCGAGATGCTTGTGTTATAGCGTTTGCAATTCTTCTTACGATTTGGTTAGCAAAAATATTAAAAGCAAACAAAATGATTTCGCTTTTGTTGGGTGTCGGTACTGGGGTATGCGGTGCAGCGGCAATTGCTGCTGTTGCTCCTATTATAAAATCCAAGGATGAAGATACCGCTATTGGTGTAGGGATTATCGCTCTTATCGGAACAGTGTTTGCTATAGTGTACACCATCTTACGTCCATTCCTTCCTCTAAGTCCAGTGGAATACGGAGCTTGGACAGGAACAAGTCTTCATGAAATCGCACAGGTCGCATTAGCTGCAGCTCCCGGCGGCCAAGATGCACTTGCAATCGGACTGCTTGCCAAACTAGGCCGTGTATTTTTACTTGTCCCATTATGTTTCATCTTTATGTACTGGATGAATCGTAAAAATAAAGGTGAAGGACAAACGGGTGCGAAAATTGAATTTCCATGGTTCTTAGTTGGATTCATTATTTTAAGTATTTTAGGAAGTTATGTGCTTGGTCACTCTATCCCAGTTTCTACTGGTGTCATGAATGGAGTTTCCACCGCAACTACGTGGTTGTTAACTGCGGCAATGGTCGGCCTTGGTCTCAACGTAAGTCTTAAAGATCTGCGAACAAAAGCGTTGAAACCGTTAATCGCGATGGTGATTACTTCTATAGTGTTATCTGTGGTTACGTATTTGATTGCGTTGTAGTGAATGGTAGACCGAGATTCACGGTGAAGGGCGTGGGTATCGGTTTTTTTTATTTAGTGCTATACATTATATTTTGGCGGTTTTCCTCATTAGTTGGGAGGTTTTCTCCCGTAGTTCGGAGATTTGTTTACCTTTTTCGGCGTTCTTCCTCATATTTTAGGAACTCCACTTTAAGTTCGACGCTTTCC